>CAYZKF010000089.1:0-7068 GCA_964479135.1 uncultured Acidimicrobiaceae bacterium | reverse complement strand
CTCGTCAACCACCCCCGGGATGGCGTCATGACGACGGAAGACATCGACGATGTCGGGCACCTCGGGGAGGGCGCTGAGGCTGGGATATGCCTGCTTGCCCAGGATCTCGTCGTATGCCGGGTTGACCATGTAACTGCGGAAAGGAGTACGAACCAGATAGGCGGCCACGAAGTTCGACGACCGTATCGGGTTGGCCGAGACCCCGACCAGGGCCACCGACCGCGAGCTCTGGATGATCTGTAGCCGGTCGAGGGCGGAAGCCTCAGGGACGGTGAGCACGCTCATCGGCTCGCCTCCAACGCCCGGTCAAGGTCTTCGATGATGTCGTCGACCGTCTCGATGCCCACCGAGATGCGGATCATGTCATTGCCGATCCCCATCGCCTCGCGGTCCTCGGGGGGGAGTTGTTGATGGGTCGTCGACGCCGGATGGATGACCAGGGTCTTGGCGTCGCCGACATTGGCCAGGTGAGAGGCGAGCTGCACGCTCTCGATGAACGACACACCGGCCTCGTAGCCACCCTTGATCCCGAAGGTGAAGACCGAGCCCGGTCCTTCGGGCAGGTACTTGCGGGCCAGGGGGGTCCACTCGTTGTCGTCGAATATCGGGTACCGCACCCACTCCACCAATGGGTGCTCGACGAGGAACCGGGCCACCACGGCGGCATTCTCCACATGCCGTTGCATCCGAAGCGACAGAGTCTCCAGCCCGATGAGCAGCAGAAAGGAGTTGAACGGCGAGATCGAGGCGCCGACGTCGCGCATCACCTCGACGCGGGCCCGCATCAGGTATCCGTACTCCCGGAAGTTCTCCCAGAAGTTGAGGTCGTGATACGACGGTGAGGGCTCGGTGAGCATGGGGAAATTGCCGTTGTCGTACGGGAATCTTCCCGACTCGACGATGACCCCGCCAATCACCGTCCCGTGACCCCCGATGAACTTGGTTGCGGAATGGAGGACGATGTCGGCTCCGTGCTCGAAGGGTCGGCACAGGTAAGGGGTGGCGAAGGTATTGTCGACCACCAGGGGTATCCCGCGGGAGCGGGCCATGTCGGCATAGAGTCCGATGTCGAGGATCACGCACCCGGGGTTGCCCACAGTCTCGGCGAAGATCGCCTTGGTGTTGGGCTGAATCGCCGCTTCCACCTGATCGGGATGGGCCAGGTCGACGAAAGTGACATCGATCCCCATGCGACGCATGGTGACGTCGAACTGCATGAAGGTGCCCCCGTATAGGGCGTTCGACGAAACGATGTGATCTCCCTGCTGGACCAGAGTGAGCAGGGAGATCAGTTGCGCCGCCTTGCCCGAGGCAGCGGCCAAGGCTCCCAGTCCCCCTTCCAGAGCGGCCATCCGCTCTTCGAAGGCGGCGCTGGTCGGGTTGCTCAGCCGGCTGTAGATGTTCCCAAAGGTCTGGAGGGAGAAGAGGTCGGCGGCATGTTGGACGTCTTCGAACACGAACGACGTCGAGGCGTAGATAGGCATCGCCCGGGCCCCGGTCTCGGGGTCGGGACGTTGCCCGGCATGAATGGCACGGGTGTCAAACCCAAAAGAGTGTTCCGTAGTCATTTCGTCATCTCATCATTCCTGGAGGAGGCAAGCGGGCCTGGGTGGTGCAATTCAGTCTCCGGGTCCCTGAATCGACTCACCCGGAGGCGGTGAACACTACGGCCGGACAGAGGACACGGCCGATCGGCCGGGTCACAGCCTGTTCAGCCGGTCATGGGACATCGGCGGAACCGACGTCGCCGACGACGAGGATCGGTGGATTCCTTCTGGGTCACCTCGATTCTCCTTTCACTCGCTGAGCTGTCACGCGCTCTCTGCAAAAAGCGCCGCGAGCGGGAGAACCGCTTCGGCTGCTCATCGATCAGGCATTGGCACCGGTTGCTCGGTTGCCGCGGCTTCACAGGGCCTGTCCCTCCGCCGCTCTTGATGAGCGCGTCTATGTGCAGCGCAGTACAGCAAGAACACGACGACACGTCAATACCCCGGCGCGTCGACGAGACCTCCAACGGCCAGGTCGACACCCATGCCCATGTTCCCCTTGGCTTCGGGCGAGGGCTACCCGATCCCAACAGAACCGACCAGAAGAGGCTCGGTGGCCACGGCGGTACTCCGTCGGTGAGTGCCCACCTTGGGTTGTCGATGGCGATGGCATCAGGAAGGCTCGGCGGGTGGGTTGGACCACACCGTCTCGACCACCCAGCCAGGCACCCGATCGAACGACTTGGGAGGACAGACCCGGGTTCGCTGCAGTCGTTGGCCCTGACGGGATGAGATCCATGCCACCCTGTTCTGACCGACAGAGGTTGCGTTCATCCTCCGCATCAGGGTCTTGACCACCCTTGCGGCTTCTGCTCTACTACTGCGTCACAACGCGCTCATCTAGAGCGGTGGAGGGACAGGCCCTGTGAAGCCGCGGCAACCGAGCAACCGGTGCCAATGCCTGATCGATGAGTTCCGCTGACGGCGGTCATCCGCTCGCAGCGCTCTCAGAGCGCGTACAAGCGATAGGAGCAACCATGTACAAGCCGTCACCCCTTCGACCATCAAGAGCCTGCGGAGTCGAGATGTGTCTGTGCTCTCGGGTGGACTGACCGAGCAAACCGCCGGACACGCCAACCATCCGAGAGACCTTTGAACCGAGCTCTGTTAGGCGTACCCGGGCGACGTATCCACCGAGGAGCGTCGCTCACCAACCATCCAATCGAAAGAGGACTCAATAGTGACCACAACGACATCACCAGTAAGCAACGGTGTCAACGTTCAGGCTCTGCTCGATGCCCGAGCCGCCCTGTCCGAAGCACCTGAAGCCGCCCAGTTCACCTGGCGCGCCACCACCGAGTGGCTGAACGGCACCCACAGTCAGTCGAACGTGGAGGGCTTCTTCGGCCTCGGCGCCGAGCAAGCCCACAAGTCGACGTTCACCTTCTCCGCAGACCACCCACAGGTGTTCGCCGCCGAAGACAACGGGGCAACCCCCGTCGAGTACGTTCTGGTCGGCTTGGCCAGCTGTCTCACCGCCGGCGTCGCCGCAGTAGCTCAGAACCGCCAGATACAACTTCGCTCGGTCAAGGCGACCATCGAAGGTGACATGGACATCCTCGGGATCCTTGGCGCCGACCCAGAAGTGCGCAACGGGTTCAACGGGATCCGGGTCAACTACGAGATCGACGCCGATGCCACTCCCGAGGAGATCGAGGCTCTGGTTGCCCAGTCGCAGAAGCGCTCGGCGGTGTTCGACGCTATCACCAACCCGACCAATGTCTCGGTGAGCGTCACCTGAGGACCGACTAGTGGTCTATCGCGTGAGTCCGGTCGCGTATTTCGGCGAGCCAGGGGCGCCGTCTCGCCAGGACGCAGGACGAAGTCGCACTGGCCCGTTCGGCGAGGACGAGGACGCCGCGAGCGGTGTCATCTGGCCGTCGAAATGCCAGCGGACTTACGAGATGGGCCACTAGGCAATGCGCACACCGGTGGTGGTGATCGGGGCCGGGCATGCCGGTCTGACGGTGAGCCGTGAGCTCGCCGAGCGCTCGGTCGACCACGTCGTCCTCGAACGTGGTGAGGTGGCCAACTCCTGGCGAAACGAGCGGTGGGACTCGTTTCGTCTGCTCACCCCCAACTGGCAAACTCGGTTGCCCGGCCTCGCCTACGACGGAGACGACCCCGACGGTTTCATGACCACCAACGAGGTGGTCGAGTTCGTCGACAGGTACGCCGGGCTGATCGACGCCCCGATCACCACCAACACCCGGGTCGACTCGGTCCGCGGCAACGGAAACGGGTACCGGGTCACGGCCAACGGTCGGACCTGGGATTGTGAGGCGGTGGTCCTGGCCACCGGAGCCTTCAACCGCCCAGCGCTCCCCAACGTGGCTGCCGACCTCCCGGCCGATGTGGCCTCGGTCACCCCCGACCGCTATCGGAGACCGGGGGAGCTCGACGAAGGGCCGGTGTTGGTGGTGGGGGCGTCGGCAACCGGGATCCAGCTCGCCGACGAGATCCACAGTTCAGGCCGCCCGGTCACCCTCTCCGTCGGGGAGCACGTCAGGATGCCCCGGGTCTATCGAGACAGGGACATCTTCTGGTGGATGGATCGAATCGGACGCCTCGACGAGAGGTACGACCAGGTCGACGACATCGTCCGGGCCCGTCATGTCCCCTCGCCCCAGCTGGTGGGCACTCCGGAGAGGAAGACCCTCGATCTCAACGCCCTGTCGGCGGCCGGGGTCAGGTTGGCAGGGCGTGTCGAGGCGATCGTCGAGAGCAAGGTTGTCTTCTCCGGCGCCCTGCCCAACGTATGCAAGCTCGCCGACCTCAAACTGGGGCGCCTCCTCGACACCATCGACGAGTGGGTGCGAGAGCATGGCCTCGACTCCGAGGTGGGCCCGAACGAGCGTCCCCAACCGACCGCAGTGGGCCAGAGCCCTCTGCTCAGTCTCGACCTGGGCGGGGAAGGGTTCAAGACGGTGGTCTGGGCTACCGGTTACCGTTCCGACTACTCGTGGCTCGACCTCCCCGTCCTCGACCGCAAAGGTGAGATCCGCCATGACGGCGGCGTCGTTGCCGATTCGCCCGGTCTGTACCGGATCGGCCTCAACTTCCTCCGACGACGGAAGTCGAGTTTCATCCATGGCGCCGAGGACGATGCCCGCGATCTGACCGACCATCTATCCGCTCATCTCAAGGGCCAAGACCCGGGTGGTCGGAGTCGGAGAGACCCGGAGACCAGATCTCTGGCCGGGAGCACAGGTTGGCGCTGGTAGCCACCTCCGGGCTTCCCGCCTTCGAGACGATGAGGGCCGAAGGCGTAGAGACGATCGCCCCCGACCAACCGCCTCGATCGGAACTCCCCGAGCTGACTGTCGGTCTGCTCAACCTGATGCCCGATGCCGCACTGCGGGCGACCGACCGCCAATTCGTCAGAATGGTCTCGGCGTATGCGGGAGAGGCCCACATCCGGGTCCTTCCCTTCACCGTGGCCGCCGAGAACCGCGGTGAGGCCGCCCGGCGCCATGTCGAGACCCACTACACAAAGTTCGAGTCATTGCAGGAGTCAGGTATGGATGCCCTGATCGTCACCGGAGCCAACCCGACCTGCCACCAACTCGCCGAGGAAGCCTTTTGGACCGGCCTGGTCGAGGTTCTCGACTGGGCGCGGACCAATGTCCAAGGTGTGTTGTGCAGTTGTCTGGCGACACACGCGGTGTTGGGGCACTATCAGGGTGTGGAACGAACCAGGCTCCCCAACAAACGTTGGGGTGTCTACTCCCACCGTCTCCTCGTCGACGACCATCCCTTGGTACGGGGCATCACCTCGCCGGTAGATGCGCCCCATTCGCATTGGTATGACTTGACCCGAGCCCAGATGGAAGACGCCGGCGCCACCGTGCTCCTCGAGAGCGACGAGGCCGGAGTCCACATGGCGGTGAGCCACGACGACTTCTACGTCTTCTTCCAGGGACACCCCGAATACGAGGAGATCAGTCTGCTCAAGGAGTACAAACGGGAGGTGGGGAGGTTCCTCCGCGACGAGAGCCCCGAATACCCGCCACTGCCCGAGCACTACTTCAACGCCGAGGGGGTTGCTCGACTCGACAGATATCGGGAGAAACTGGTCCGCACCAAAGATGCCGGGGAAGAGCCACCCGATCTCGCCGAGAGCTCGGTGTTTCCGACGGGAGTCGGCACCTGGACCGATCCCGGAAAGGTCATCTACCGCAACTGGCTGGCCGAGATCCAACGGCGGAAAACCGCCGACCGGAAGCCCGGTGCGCCGCACCCCCAGCCGACCGACCCGATCAAGAGCCGGCAGGACCTGCGAGCCTGAAGGCTGGGTCGGACCCGGAGCGGGCCCTTCATCACGGCCGGTTCCGAGTCCGAGAGGGGGACGGCACATTCCACCCCGATCGCCAGGTCCAGACGTATCCCAGCACCACCAATGCCAACGCCATGACCACCAGCGGCGGCAACAGCGCGGCGAACTTGACGGTGTAATCCTCGCCAGGACCGACCATGCCCTCGACGAACCCGTTGACGATCTGCGGGCCCAGCGGGGTCACCACGCCCAACCCTGCGCCCCACCAACCCGGGCCTTGTCGCGGTCGCGACTGCCTGACGAAGACCAAGAAGTAGACGGTGATCAGGAAGGCGGCCGCCAGGAAGCCACCGGCATACCCTTGGAGGTTTCCCGCCCAGACGCCGACATGTGAGTACTCCACGCTCCCCCCGGCCGGGAGACAGAGAGTCACACGCTCCACTTCCCACCCGAGAAGACTCGCCACCGCGGCATGTCCCAGCTCGTGGATGTTGCAGGCGGCCACCAACGCCACTGGTGCGACAATCGCGAACGTAGCGACCACGGCGAGTAGGGAGCCGGGTCGTATCAACCCGGCCACCACCATCCGGAGGAGACGTCCGTGGGCATGGGGTGAAATTAGCGCCCCGCGCGCCGACTGCCCCCTCACCGGAGAAATCGGCGTCGTCTGTAGGGCAGTAACCAACCATCGCCACCAAAAGGTCGAAAGGGCGTGGTCACCTATCCTCGACCGCCATCGGGAGAGGCAAGAAGTCAGCACCGATAACGCGTCCTACGTTGAAGGATGAGAGGTGGGAGTGATGAGCACTGGGGTTGATGCCCTCGCCTGGTTCTTCCTCTCCTTCATCGTCGGCTCCGTGGTCTGCGCGGTGATCTGTTTCCGGAAAGGCAAGATCGGACTCGGAGTGGTCGGCCTGCTGGGGATCATCCCTCCCCTGGCGCTTTTCGTCGTCTGGTTCCCCCTGGTCGGGGCGATCACAAAAGCCCGACCCGGCTCCCCATGGGAACGGGCCCGCCACCGGAACCGTCCGACCGGGGGCGACCGGGGCGGTTTCCCCGCCGCGATCGGAGAACCAGGACGACTGACCGGCGCTCGGAACTCACCGCCACCCGCCACCAGTGAACCGAGCCAGGACGCCAAAAGGTCGGCCATCTCCGAGTTCATCCACGACGCATGGGCCAGGGGGATCATCGGCGACGACGCCTACCGGCAGCTCCTCGACTTCCTCCGTGGTGAACCCGTGT
>CAYZKF010000088.1:0-7069 GCA_964479135.1 uncultured Acidimicrobiaceae bacterium | reverse complement strand
GTCACTGACCCCGAGTGTGACCGCTACCGTCCCCGCCCACTAGGAGGGCGATGAACGTTTCTGTCGACGGCAAGGTGGCGATCGTGACCGGTGCCAGCCGGGGCATCGGGCTGGCCACGGCACTCGAGCTGGCCCGCAGTGGCGCTCATGGAGTGACCATCACCGCCCGCAAGCCGGAGACCATCGAAGAGGCTCATTCGGCTCTGGTCGCCGGGGGTGTCGCTGCCGACCGGGTCCTCGCCATACCCGCCAGGGCCGACTCCGAAGAGGCTGCGACGGAAACCGCCCGGGCCACGGTGGAGAAGTTCGGGTCTGTCGACATCCTGGTCAACAATGCCGGGACCAACCCGGCGGCAGGCAACCTGATGGAGGTGGATCTGGGCGCTCTCGACAAGACGTGGGCGGTCAATCTGCGAGCCCCCCTGCTCTGGGCGAGGGCGGTGCACCAGGCCTGGATGGGGGAGCACGGTGGTGTCATTGTCAACGTGGCGTCGGTTGCCGGTCTTCGCCCGAGTGCCCTGATGGGCGCCTACAACGTGTCCAAGGCGGGGTTGATCCACCTGACCCGGCAATTGGCGTTGGAGCTGGCCCCCAAGATCCGGGTCAACGCCGTGGCCCCGGCGGTGGTCCGCACCCGACTGGCCGGAGCCCTTCTCACCGACGAGAGAGCCACTGCCCGGATGCACCCTCTGGGCAGGGTCGGCGAGCCCGAAGACGTCTCCCGGCTAATCACCTTCCTGGCATCCGACGCCGCCGAGTGGATGACCGGGACGGTGGTGCCCGTGGACGGTGGCGTGTTTGGCGCCGGTTCGTCCGGGATCTCGTGAGGCCCCGGTGATCCACCCCGAGCCCGATCCGGCCCTCGCTCTCGGCTATCTCACCGGCGCCACCCCCGAAGACCCGCTGTTCGCCCATGCCGCCTACCTCCGCGACCAGGGCTGGGGCCGGATGGTCACCTACAGCCGGAAGGTGTTCATCCCTTTGACCACCCTGTGCAAGGACCGATGCAGCTATTGCACCTTCGCCAAGCCTCCCGGTGCCGGCGGGGTCTATCTAGAGCCCGGCGAAGTCCTGGCGGTGGCAACAGCCGGGGATGCGGCCGGGTGCACCGAGGCGCTTTTCACCCTGGGCGACAGCCCTGAGGACCGCTGGCCTCAAGCCAGGGAGTTTCTCGAGGCCAAAGGGATGGCGTCCACTATCGAATACCTGGCCGGGATGTCGGCCATGGTCAGGGAAGAGACCGGTCTGTTCCCCCACGCCAACCCGGGTGTGCTCGACGATGCGGCGATGACCCTGTTACGGCCGACCAATGTGTCGATGGGGATGATGCTGGAGAACATCTCGCCCCGGCTGCTCGAGCCGGGGATGCCCCATCATCGTTCCGAGACAAAGCGGCCGGAACTCAGGGTGGCCACCATCGAGACTGCGGGACGTCAAAAGGTCCCGTTCACCACCGGAATCCTGGTGGGGATCGGGGAAACCCCGTGGGAGGTGGTCGAATCGCTGTTCGCCCTCAGGGAACTCGCCGAGCGGACCGGGGCCATCCAGGAGGTAATCGTCCAGAATTTTCGGGCCAAGGCCGACACTCCGATGCGACGTTCCCCCGAACCGGTGCCCCGCTGGTTTGCCCGGGTGGTGGCCCTGGCTCGGTGGGTGATGGGGCCCGAAGTCAGCATTCAGGTGCCTCCCAACCTCACCGAGGCCTTCGAGATCTACCTCGATGCCGGAATCAACGATTGGGGCGGAGTGTCACCGTTGACCATCGACTGGGTCAACCCAGAAGCCCCATGGCCGCACCTCGACACCCTGGAGGCCCGGACCACCGCAGCAGGGTTCGAGTTGCGTCCCCGACTACCGGTCTACCCGTCGTATATCAACGAGGAGTGGATCGACCCGGGTATGCTCCCTGCGGTGCGCGCCGCCGCAGATGATCACGGGCTGGCCGCGATCGGTAGCACAATGGGGACGTCATGAGAGTCACCTTCCTCAGATCCCGTCCCGCCGATTCACTGGCCGAGCCCACTGCGGTGAGCCGTCGCCGTGAGGGGACCACCGTCATCGAGATCGAGACCCCGACCGCCAACGACCTGGCCGCAGCCACAGCCGGTGGGCTCTTGGTCGGCGCTGGCACCGCGGTCGATCCGCCTGAGCCGGCCGGCTGGGTGGTGGCACCTGCCGAGGCGCTGGTGCTTGCCAAACGGGGGGTCAGTCCGTGGCGGATCACTCTGCGGGGGGTGGGGGAGAAGGAGGAGATCCTCGACGCCCTGGCCCGAACCGGGGCCGGTTACCTCCGGGTCGGCCGCTCCGAGATTGCCCCCGCGGTGCACCTCACCGGTCTTCCTGGAGTCGAAGCGGCAGTCTCGGTCTTCGTCGACGATGTCGAGCAAGGAGTGGCGGCTGTCGAGGAAGGGGCCGGCGACCTGGTGTTGCGTGACTGGAGTGTGGAGCGGATTGGCGAGCTCCGTGAGGCTCTTTCCGGGGTGCTTTTGGTCGAGCGTTCGCTGTTCCCACCCGGAGTCGACATCGACGAGGCCCGAAACGTCCTCCCGAAGGGGGTTTTCACCGTCTGGTTGGGCCTCACCGACGGTTCGGGTGCGATCAGGCCCCGTCACCAGTGGGCACCGGGCAAAGACGTCGAACCACCCGTGCCAACGCGACGCCTGTCGGCAGAGTGGGCCGACGCACTCTGGGTCGAGGGCTCGGCGCCTGCCGAGCTTGCCGGTGCCGGGGACCTGACCGCGATCCTGGAGCGTTCCCTGGAAGGGAATGCACCCACCGTTGAAGAGGTGGCGTCGCTCTTCTCGGCCCGAGGCGACCAGATCGACGCCATTGCCTATGTCGCCGACCGGCTTCGCCAGGACGCGGTGGGTGACACCGTCACCTACGTGGTCAACCGGAACATCAACTACACCAACCTCTGTTATTTCAAATGCGGTTTCTGTGCCTTCTCCAAAGGCCCCAAGTCGCTCAACCTGAGGGGCGAGCCCTATCTGATGGGGATCGAGGAGATCGTGGCCAACTCGCGGGAGGCGTGGGATCGGGGGGCCACCGAGGTCACCCTCCAGGGTGGTATCCACCCCGACTTCACCGGGAACTTCTACATGGAGGTCGTCAAGGCGATCAAAGAGGAGTTGCCCGGGATGCACATCCACGGGTTCACCCCCCTCGAGGTGTGGCAGGGGGCGGGGACTTTGGGGATTCCTGTCGAGCAATTCCTCACCGAGTTGCGTGACGCCGGCCTCGGCTCACTCCCGGGAACCGCTGCCGAAATCCTCGACGACCGGGTTCGCGAGCACCTTTGCCCCGACAAGATCCGCACGTCGCAGTGGGCCGAGGTGATGATCACCGCCCACCGTCTCGGTCTGCGGGCAACCGCCACCATCATGTTCGGTCACATCGACCACCCCCGGGCTTGGGCCAACCATTTGGAAACGGTTAGGGAGATCCAAAGACGGACCGGCGGCTTCACCGAGATGGTCCCGCTTCCTTTCGTCCATATGGGGTCGCCGATCTACCTCAGGGGCCGCTCCCGGCCCGGGCCCACCTGGGACGAGGTGGTGCTGGTCCATGCGGTGTCCCGGGTCGCCTTCGATGGTTTGATCGACAACATCCAGGCGTCGTGGGTCAAACTGGGACTTGACGGCGGGAGCCGTCTCCTCGACGCCGGGTGCAACGACCTGGGCGGCACTCTGATGGGCGAGATCATCACCCGCTCTGCGGGGGCAGCCCATGGCCAGGAAGTGACCCCCGCCCAATTCAGGGAGGCCATCCTCTCCGCAGGCCGTATCCCCGCGCTACGGAACACCGTCTACGAAGTGCTGGAGACGGTCTCGTAACCAGGGCCGAAGGTCGTCAAAAGGGATCTGGGTCGGGTGGGAGACGTTCCCTCGCTAGCCGCGCAGAGTGTTATGCGATCAACTCGACGGGGAGACGGTCAAACTGGGCTAGATCCATGAAGACCTCGACCACGTCGGGGTCGAACTGGGTCCCGGCGTTGCGGCGGATCTCCTCGATGGCGAACTCCACGGGCAGGGCAGGTTGATAGGCCCGCACTGAGGTCATGGCGTCAAAGGCATCGGCGACGAGAACGATTCTGCTGAGGATGGGGATCCCGTCGCCGGCGAGCCCGAAGGGATAACCGTGGCCGTCGTAACGCTCGTGGTGGTAGAGGATCGCCTCGGCCACCTTGGGCTCGAGACGGTTGCGGGTCATGGCGAAACCCAACTCGGGATGGCGCCGCATCAACTCGAACTCGTCTTCGGAGAGGGGCCCTGGCTTGCCGAGGATGCCCGGGTCGAGGTGGATCTTGCCCACGTCGTGTAGAACACCGGCCAGGGCGAGACGGTCGAGGTCCTCGGAGCCGAGCCCGAGTCCGGACCCGAGGTTCACGGCAAGGTCAGATACGCGGTGGACATGACCGTGGAGATCCTCGATCACGTCCTCCATGACCTCGATCAAGATGTCTTTGGGAAGCTCTCTCATGTCGATCCCGCAATAGGTACCTAAAGTCTCGACAGCGAGACGGCGTCGGTGTATGGGTCATTCGCACCAATCTCTCAAACCGGGGCTTGGCGGGAGTGGCGGCTCGGACCGATCAGAACAGGCCCAGCGAGCGGGCGGCATCGGCCATAGCCTGGGCGCGTGTCGGGTCGACCCGACGGTTGGCCTCGCCGTCGAACTTGAGCGACGAGCCGACGATCACAGTGTCGGCGACCGCCATCAGCGATGAGAGATTGTCCGGATTCGCTCCCGATCCGATCACCATCCGGGTGCCGTCGGGGACGCTGTCCGAAATCACCGTGGCCTGCCCGGCATCGGTGGGTTCGCCGGTCCCTGAGCCGGAGAGGATGACGGCGTCGGCCAGACCCCGGATCACCGTGTCGCGAGCGAGGTGAGCGGGGTCGGATCCGGGTGGAGGGATGGCGTGTTTGACCAAGACATCGGCCCAGACCTCGACTTGGGGGCAGATCCGTTGCCTTGTCCTGGCAACCTCGGCGGCGTCGCCGATGATGGGGCCCTGGTCGGTGTACATGGTCCCGATGAGCACATTGACCCGGATGAACCGGGCACCGGTGGCGGTAGCAACAGCCAGGGCCGAGACGGCGTCATTCCGGAGGACGTTGACCCCGACCACCGCACCGGTGCTCTCGACGACCGCCTTGGTCGCCACGGCGATCGCCGCCACGGTCTCCGGTGGGACCCGTCCGGCGTGGAATGGGGCGTCACCGAAATTCTCCACCAGCAAGGCGGGGAAGCCAGCCTCGACCAGGATTGTGGCATCGGCGATGGCGGTCTCCACCACCTCACTCATCGTCCCGGTGCGTCGGGGCGCCCCGGGGAGGGGGAGAAGATGGACCATCCCCACCAAACGGGGGATGGGGGTCACAGATAGGCCCGGGCCACCCGGATGGCGGTCTCGGCATGTTCGCCGGTGACCTTGAGTCGGGTCTCATTGGGCTTGGCCCGATGGACGACCAGACGGGCCCAATCGGACGCCGATCCTTTGATGAGTTGGGTGGTGTCGTCGGGTCCGTACACCCATTTGGCGTATCCGGGACCGATGACTTCGACCCGGACCGGCTCGTAATGCTCACCGGCCTGTTTGAAGGCGTGGGGGAGGGTTTTCCACCCCAGCCAGCAGATGTGCCGAATGCGCGGGGTGTCCTCGACTTCGATGCCCAAGGTCTGGTAGATGTCGAGGCCATGCATCCAGGTCTCCATCAGCCGGAAGGTGGCAAAGGTGCGGGCGCTCATGTCGCCGCCTATCCACTGGACCCTCTGTTCGCTTCTCATGTGGGACCACGGCTCGACCACCCGGGCCCGGCCTCCCCGCCACCACTCGATGACATCCTGGGGCCGCATTGACCTTCCCCTCTTGATGGCAACCTTCTTCATCGCCTCGAGGTCGGGCTCCTGCTGCCACTCCTTGACCCGCTTCCCGCCGTTGATGGCGTCGGCACCGAGGTCCTCGAAGTCGGCGAGGTGGGAGATGGTGTCGCGGACGGTCCATGGCTTGTTCGGCGTCACCAGGTCCCAAACCTTGATCGGGACTCGCTGCAGCGACTGATCGAGGAACTGCTGTTCTGCCACCAGATCGGAGAGGATGTCGCGCACCCTCCAATTCTAGACCCTGACCGGGATGTACTCCCAAGGCGGATGGGTGTTCACCAGGGTCTTTCTGCCATCTCCTCGCTCATCGGGGTGGGGATCTCGACAGTGTCGGGGAGATGGGCCATATCGTTGAGATGGTCGATCAGTTGGCGGAGCCTTCCGAACTGGCGACGATCGAAGAGCAGGGAGATCCGGGCGCACTCCAGGGCGTCGTCGTCTTCGATTTCCGCGGCCGAAGGCTGGGCAGGCTCGATGGCCCCGTCGACGAGTATGTCGGAGAACTGATGGGACAAGACCTCCAGCTGCTCGGGACTGGGAGCCTGTCGCATTCGGAGTATGAGGCGACCCGACGAATACCGCTGCGAGTGATAGTTGGAGTAGAAGTGGCGGATGTGGTCGCAGGCGACCCGGTGGTCGGTGGTGTAGAGGGCCAGGGAGGTGTCCGCTCTGGAAATGAGCCCTTTGGCCACCTGCACCTTCTCGATGAACTCGATCATCGGCTCCCAGAACCCCGTCCCCTCGGCCTCGAGGAAGACGATGGGATGAAGGTCGCTCTTACCGGTCTGAATCAGGGTGAGCAGTTCGAAGGCCTCGTCGAGGGTGCCCCACCCGCCGGGGAGTACGACGAAGGCGTGGGACTCTTTGACGAATCCGAGCTTGCGGGTGAAGAAGTACTTGAAGTTGACGGTCCGCTCCGGGGCCAGGTATTGGTTGGAGTCGGCTTCGAAGGGGAGTCGGATGTTCACCCCGTATGAGTTCTCCCGGCCCGCCCCTTTGTTCCCTGCCTCCATAATCCCCGGACCGGCGCCGGTGATTACTCCCCATCCATGTTCGGTCATCAACCGGGCGAACTCCACAGTGGTCAGGTAGTTGGGGTCGTCATCGACGGTCCGGGCCGACCCGTAGATGGTCACCTTGGGCTCGTCGTGACGGGAGAACACCAGGTTGGAGTAGCGCA
>CAYZKF010000087.1:0-7221 GCA_964479135.1 uncultured Acidimicrobiaceae bacterium | reverse complement strand
TCGTCGATAGTCGCCGAACCCCGGGACCGAGACCGACCGACGATCCGGGCGGCTGCGGCCGCCCCGACATCCGCGCTGATCAGGACCTCCTCCAAACGCTCCCAGGTGGTGTCGTCGAGTCTTCGACTCCACACCTGCGCACGAAGTGTCCCACCCAGCGAATGAGAGGACACCGGCATGCGAGTGGGTGCCCGGACCTCGCCTTCGCCGCGCCTTGCCCTTCTGAGTATGACGACGGCGACGACGCCCAGGACCACCAAGACACCGGCCGCGATCAAGACGACCGAGGAGAGCTCCACTATGCGATCTGGTCGACGACCACCGAGGTCATATCCTTGCGCAAGGCCTGCGAAGCCCCTCCCGCCTCCATGGTCACCCCATAGAGAACGTCGGCCGCCTCCATGGTTTGCTGCTGGTGGGTGACGATGATCAGCTGGGCCCGGGTGCGGAACTCGTCGACTATCCGTAGGAAACGTCGCAGGTTGACGTCGTCGAGAGCGGCCTCGACCTCGTCGAGGATGTAGAACGGGCACGGGCGCGCGAGGAACACCGCAAACAGGAAGGCGAGAGCGGCCAGACTCCGCTCCCCACCGGAGAGAAGGGAGAGTTGGCTCACCTTCTTCCCCATCGGCTGGGCGTCGAGGGACACGCCGGAGTCGCTGTCGTCGGGATCGACCAATCGGATCCGCCCCCGCCCACCGGGGAAAAGGACCGAGAAGTAGCGCTCGAAGGCTTCGGCGACCTCGCCAAAGGCGGTGCGGAATCGGTCGTCGATCTCGCCTTCCAGGGCCGAGATCACCTTGCGCAGCTCGGAGCGCGAGGCTTCGACGTCGGCCATCTGAGCAGCCAAGAAGTCGTGGCGCTCCTCGAGCTCACGGAACTCGGCGGCAGCCAGAGGGTTTATCGGCCCGAGACGAGAGAGCTCGGCTTGTCTGGTGGCCAGCGTTTCCTCGGGATCGACATCCTCGGGCAGGTCGGGACGTGGTGCCTGGTAGGCGATGTCGACCTCGGCATCGGCGTCGCGTCGAATGGCCTCGGCGACCGCCTCGCGTTGCATCCGCAGTTCGGTCAGCTTGACGTCTAGCTGACCGATCCTCTCTCGGGCCCCGGCTATCGAGCTCCGGCAGCTTTCGTGTTCGGCCCGGGCGTCGGTCAAATCGCCTCGCAACCGGTCGTTTCTGATCCGCAGAGCTGCCTGACGCTCCCTGAGGGTCGCCAGCTTGGAGTCGAGGACCGACATTGCCCTTCGGGCAACAGACTCCACGCTGGCCAGCACCTCGGGGTTGGTGGTTATCTCCGGGGCGCTGCCGAGCTTCTCCATCTCCCCGGCGATTCGCCGGCGTCGCTCGGCGAGCATCGCCTCCCGTTCGGTAACACCGCGGAGGAGGCCGTCCGCCTCCTGCCACTCCGACCGGGCCTGCTCCCGCTCGGCCGTGAGCTCCGTCCGTTTCTGCTCCAACCCGGCCCAGACACGCAACCTCTCGGCCTCCTCACCTTGAAGAGACTCGATCCGGGCTTTCAACTCGGCCATCTGTCCAGCTCCACTCTCCACCGCCCCGGTCAGTGCCGACCGCCTCTCCTCGAGTCGGGAGATGTCGGTCTCGAGGGCGGTTGCCGACCTCCGGAGTCGCATCATCGCCTCGGACTTGCCGGCCAGACCGGCTTCGGCGGTCTCCAGCGCTTCGAGACAAGCCCGCTCGGCCTCCCGGCTCTGCTCGAACTCCCGATGGGCAGCCGTGTGGATCGAAACCGCCCTGGCCTCCTCGGTTCGGGCGCGCTCCAACGCCACCTCGGCCCGGTCCAACATGATCGGTGATGCTCCATCGGGGCTGGCCAGCCGAGCACCGACCGAGGTGATCAGGTCGCCCTCGGGTGTGACCGCACGCACTTGGGGATTGGCCTCGACCACCTCCCAACCCGAGACCCATCCCTCGACCAACACCACATCTCCGAGAAGTCCCTCCGCCAGCGGTCTCGACGCCTGGGGCCCGAGGAGGTCGACGAGGGCGTCGACACCGAGTCTGGCGGCCACGGCCGGGGCGTAAGAACCGGTCTCGGTGGCGGCGACCATCGACACCGACCCGCCACCGGTTCCCTTGACCCGCCCGGTGACCTGACGAAGGGTCTCGCGGTCGGGGAAGGCGACGGCATCGGCCCACGGACCCAACGCGGCGACCACCGCCGCCTCGAGACCCTCGGGCACATCCAACCTCGACACCAGTTGCCCCAGGGCGCCAGGAGACGACTCGACCAGGGTCAACGCTTCCTCGTCGTGTCTGCCGGTCAACGCCGAACCGATGGCCTCCACCCTGGCCGCCGTTGACGCCACCGCCAGCCGGGCGGCATTCAAGGCCTCCTCGGCCATCGACCACTTCTCCTGGTCCACCGCCCTGACTCGGGCCGACTTCTCGTAGTCGGCCTGGAGGTCGGCGACGGTGACGTCGAGCATCCGGATCTCGGTGTTTATGTCGGTGATCCCGCCGGTCTCCGACTCCACCTGCGACCGGAGGACCTCGAGACGGTGATCGATCGACTCGATCTCACGCCGGTCACGTTGCAACGAAGCCTCCAGAGCGCTCAGCTCGCCCCTGACCGCGGCCAGTGCGCCCTCCGGCGAGAGGGAGACCTGGGTGGCCAAGGCCCGCTCCTCGTCTTCGAGACCACGAAACCTGGTCTCGGCGGTTCCCACCTTCTCCAACAGATCGAACCTGGTCACCTCCAACTCGGCCAGCTCAGCCTCGATGTCGGAGCCCTCCGATCCGAGGTCGACCACTCTTGCCTCGGTCGCCTCGATCCGGCCTGAAGCTGCTCGACGCCGCTCGTGGGCGACCGACGAGATCCGCCGCAGACGCTCGGTCACCGTCTCGAGAAGGGCCGCGGCGGTGGTATCGCGGTCGAGCTCGGCGCCGCTCTCATCAGCCGCGGTGGTCAACGTCGCCACCTGGCTCTCCAGATCACCGATCCTGCCCTGGTCGACTTCGACACTCTCGATGAGACGGGCACGTTCCGAAGTGGCCACGGTCAGCTCCCGGTCATAAACCGTCAGCTGGCGCCCACCGAGATAGAGACGGAGAGCGACCACTTCGTCTTTGAGGCCTTGGTACCGCTCCGCTGCCCGGGCCTGACGGCGTAGCGGCCTCATCTGACGGGTGATCTCGGCGAGGATGTCGTTGAGGCGGATCAGGTCTTCGTCAGTCCGCTCCAACCGGCGCTCGGCTCGCTCTTTGCGTTTTCGGTGTTTGAGTATTCCCGCCGCCTCCTCGATCACCGCCCGGTGGTCCTCCGGCGAGGCGCTGAGCACCTGGCCGATCTCCCCCTGGCCGATGATCACGTGCTGATGTCGTCCCACGCCCGAGTCTGAAAGAAGATCCTGGATATCGAGCAGGCGACACCCGACACCGTTCAGCTCGTAATCGCTCGATCCGTCCCGGTACAGCCGGCGGGTGATCGCCACCTCGTCGAGGTCGAGATCGATCATCCGGTCACCGTTGTCGATGACCAGGACCACTTCGGCACGATTCAATGAGGGGCGAGCCGCGGTTCCGGCAAAGATGACATCTTCCATCTTCGGGGTGCGCAGGCTCTTCGGCGACTGGGTGCCCAACACCCAGGAGAGGGCGTCTACCAGGTTGGACTTGCCCGATCCGTTGGGCCCGACGACCACGGTGACACCGGAACGGAACTCGAGTCGCGTCCGGTCGGCGAACGACTTGAACCCGGTGAGCTTCAAAGACTTGAGATACACGGTTCCTCACCTGGGGACAACATGGCGATCATGAGAGACAAACCCGCTCCTACCTGGCGAATGACATGGCTGTTATTACCCGCCCAGGCTAACAACCAATGCCCTCAGCGCTGGCAATCGGGACAGAAATGGGTGGACCGGGACCGGACCACCACCCTTTCGATCGGAGTCCCGCACCTCCGGCAGGGAAGCCCCTCGCGCCCGTAAACCGCGAGACTCTCGAAATTCTCCCCGGCCCTGCCGTCGGGGAGCAGGTATGCCATGTCGTCCAGGGTGGTCCCTCCTGACTCGATGGCCGTCGCCAACACGGTGCGAACCGCGGCAATGACCCTGCCCAGATCTTGGATGGGGATCTCGCCACCCGGGGTCAACGGGTGAACCCCGGCAAGGTGGAGGACTTCGTCGGCGTAGATATTGCCCAGCCCGGCCACCGGACGCTGATCGAGGAGCAACGCCTTTATCGGGGCGGTCCGACCGGCCAGGGAACCGGCGAGGTGGTCGACATCGAGAGGGTCGGCCCAGGCATCTGGCCCGAGACGGCTCAGGGGAGACATCGGGATCTCGTCGGCGTCGAGCACGGCGACGAACCCGAAGGTCCGAGGATCGGTGAACCGGACCTCGATGCCGTCGTCGAGACCGATCACAACATGGGTGTGGAGCGCCATCTCCTCCCCGGGATGGGCGATGGTGAACCGACCCGACATCCCGAGATGAGCCACCAGGGTGTAGTCCTCGTCCAGGGTCGCCACCAGGAACTTGCCGTGACGGCCCATGGACAGGACGCGACGGCCCAGGAGACGCCCTTCCAACTCGGCGATCGAGGCATTGAGACGGGCACTGCGCTGGTGGCTCACCGTCGCCGCGGCCATCACCCGGCCGACCATGGCGGCTTCTAGATGTCGTCGGGTCGTCTCGACCTCAGGTAGCTCGGGCAAGTCCTGTTCCGCGGTTCGGGCGGATTACGGTACCGACCCGATGCGGATACTCCCCCGTCAGTTCGGCCAGGTCCTCAATGACGCCCTGGCCTCCCTGGCCCGGACTTGGCGGCCACTGCTGTCGACTGCGGTGATGGTCTTTGTCCCCGCCGGGTTGGCCACCCTCCTCATCTTCGAGTGGACCGGAGCCACCGACTTCCTCGAGACGGTGTTCACCGACCCCGGGTATCTCCAGACCCTTCCCAGCGAAGTGTTCCTCGAGCTGGCCCGCCCCTTCTTCATCGCCAGCCTCCTCACCCTGGTGGTCCAGGCGCTGGCCACCATCTATGTCTATGTGGTGTGCCATCGGGTGATGATCAGGGCCCTCCGGGGAGAGATCTCGACCGGAAGGGAGGCGAGACGACCGGGGATTCGCCCGGTGGCGGTGGCACTGGTCGCCGGCATGCTGGCCGTGTTCTTCGCCTTGGGGGCGATGACGCTGGGAATCACATTGTGGACCGTCCCGGCCAGCCAGGTCGGCACCCCCAACCCGGCCAGCAGTCTCGTCGCCGTCGTCCTCTTCTTCGCCGCGATCGGTCCCGGTTTGTGGCTGGCGATCTCACTGTCGATGGTTACTGTTGTGGTCGCAGTGGAGGCCCGGGGAGTGGTGGCGTCTCTCTATCGAAGCCGTCAGCTGGTCAAAGGCCGGTGGTGGCCCACCTTCGGATTCCTCCTCCTGGTCGGGCTGATGGGCTCGGTGGCCATCCAACTGATCCAGCTGGTGGCCATCCCACTCTCCGCCGCCGGCGAGCTGGGTGCTGGGGTCTCCATCGTCTCCCTGATCGGGCTCGCCGCACAAGGGCCGATCGTGGCCGCCATGGGCGCCACCTTCACCCACTGGTATATCGACCTCCGCTCCCGGCGTGAGGTCCTTCTCGCCGATCAGCTCTGAGTCAGTGAATCCAGGGCCGCCCGGGCTGCCTCCTGTTCTGCCTCTTTCTTGGATCGACCCTCGCCAGTCCCCGCCGGGGAGTCGCCGATCATTGCCCTGGCGCGGAATCTACGATCGTGATCCGGCCCCGAGCCCTCGACCTCGTATACCGGTCTCTGCCCGATTCGGGCCAGCTCCTCTTGGAGCCTCGTCTTGTAGTCCCTGACCCCCGGACGTCTCGCCCTCTCAGCCATCCGGTCCTGCCACAGCCGAAGGACAACTCCCGTCGCCGCCTCGAGACCCCCGTCGAGGTATACCGCCCCGAGGATCGCCTCCACGGCGTCGGCGAGGATCGAGTCCTTTCCCCGGCCTCCGGTTCGCTCCTCGCCCGGAGCCAGCTCAACCTGGCTGCCCAGGTCGAGGGCCCGAGCGATCTCGGCCAGGGTGGGCCGGCTGACCACAGCCGCCCTGACCTTGGCCATCTGGCCCTCGGCGAGATGGGGGAAGCCGGCGTAGAGGGCATCGGTGATCACCAGTTGGAGGACGGCGTCGCCGAGGAACTCGAGACGCTCGTTGTCGTTGCGCGCCGGATCGTCCGAGCTCACCGAGCGATGGGTAAGGGCCAGCCGGAGCAGGCCTGGCTCGGCAAAGGTATGCCCCAGCCTCTCTTCGAGGGTCATCCCAGCTGCTCGGCGATTCGTCCAGGGAGGTCCTGTTCGGCGCCCTCAAACGCCATGACCAAGGCGTTGGCCATGGCCACCCGCGTCGACGAGCCGTGGGCGATCACCGTGACCCCTTTAACCCCGAGGAGTTGGGCGCCGCCGTAGGTCTCGTAGTCGAGTTTGTCCCGCACCGAGGCCAGGGCGGGCGCGACATCCAACTGCACCGCGGAGGACAGCCCGGATATCGCCTCTAGAAAATATTGGGTGACCAGCCGGGCGGCGCCTTCGGTGGTCTTGAGGAAGACGTTGCCGGTGAACCCGTCGGTGACGATGACGTCGGCCCGGTCGGTGGCGATGTCACGGCCCTCCAGATTGCCGACGAAGTCAAGAGGCCCGGCCTCGAGAAGGTCGTAGGCTGCGCGCTCCAGATCACGCCCTTTCCCTTTCTCTTCGCCGATGGAGAGCAGGCCGACCCTGGGCTTCTCCACGCCGAGGAGTATCTGGGCGGCCACCGAGCCCATGATCCCGAACTGCGCCAACTGGGATGCGCTGACTTCGGGATTGGCGCCGGAGTCGAGAACCAACGTCGGGGTACCCGGGGTGGGAAAGATGGTGGCGATCGCCGGGCGGGACACCCCTCCGACCCGACCAACAATGATCGCCGCGGCCGCCATGGCCGCCCCGGTCGACCCGGCGCTGACCATCCCCTCAGCATCACCGGCGGCCACCATTCTGGCGCATACCCCGATGGAGGAACCCGGCTTATCCCGGAGGGCCCTGGCCGGGTCGTCACTCATGGTGATGACATCAGGGGCTTCAACTATCGGCAACTCGGCCTGGTGCCGGCCCAACTCGGAGGTGAGCAGGTCGGTAGGGCCGACCAGCACCACGTCGACACCACGACGCGCCGCTTGGACCGCTCCGGCGACGGTCTCTGCGGGGGCGAAGTCGCCCCCCATTGCGTCGAGG
>CAYZKF010000086.1:0-7234 GCA_964479135.1 uncultured Acidimicrobiaceae bacterium | reverse complement strand
ATTGAGTGGGTCACCCCCGGAGTGTGCTCCAGGGCCCGGTCGGTGTTGGCCTTGAGCGGGACGATGGTCCCACCACGCCAGGCTCCATCCTGGGTGATCACCACCCGGACGTCGGCGTCGAGGATCCGGCTCGACAACGCCTCGGAGGAGAAGCCGCCGAACACCACCGAGTGGACCAGACCGAGACGGGCACAGGCCAGCATCGCCATCGGAAGCTCGGGGACCATCCCCATGTAGATGGCGACACGATCGCCCCTCTCCAACCCCAGGGTCTTCAGCCCGTTGGCCAGGCGGTTCACCTCGGCGGCCAGTTCCGCATAGGTCATCGACCGGGTGTCTCCCGGCTCGCCGACCCAGTGGTAGGCGATTTGATCGCCGTGTTTGGCGAGATGACGGTCGAGGCAGTTGTAGGAGAGATTGAGCTCACCGTCGGAGAACCATTTGTAAAAAGGAGGGTTGGAGTCGTCGAGGACCACGGTGGGCTCTTTGAACCAGGTGATTCGCTCCAGGGCGTTGTCCCGCCACCAGCCGAGGTGGTCACGGTCGGCCTGATCGTGGATCCCGGTTACGGCATTGGCGTCGGCGACGAACTCAGGCGGTGGGGGAAAGGTCCGGTCCTCCCGGAGCAGGTTCTCCAGCGTCTGCGACATTCGCCTCACTCCTCTTCTCGCGACGGGGGGCCGGAACTTACCAGTCGACGGGTGCGCCACCACGTGGACAGGCCGAATAGGGCAAAGCCGACCATCAACACATCGCCGGTGAAGGCATAAATCGACGGGTTCCTGGGTACGACCTGACTCCGGAGGATCGCCTGGACACCATTGTCGGCGATATCGGAGATGAAGAACCCGCGGGAGTCGATGATCACCGACTTCCCGGTCACCGCGCCATGGATCAGGTCCAGTCCCAGCTCGGTGGCCCGCATCCGGGTCATCCCGATGAAGATCTCCGAGGTGGGCGCGTCAGCCCCGTAAGAGTCGTTGTTGGTGGCGACCACCATCAGGTTGGCGCCCCGGCGAGCGTGCTGGCGGGCGTACCGGGAAAAGCCGCCCTCCCAGGAGATCACCGACCCCAGGCTCATCGATTCCAGGTCGAATACCACTGGCCCCTCCCCTGGGATCATGTCGCGGGGCACCCGGGACAACTCGGGGATGAGGCGGATGAAGAAGGAGCGGAAGGGGATGAACTCCCCGAAGGGGACCGGAAGCTGCTTGTGGTACTCGTCGATGATCACACCGTCCCGGTTGAACAACACGTTGGCGTTGACCCAGTTGGTATCGCTCACCGGACGGTCGGTTCCCACCAGGAACCAGGCGCCGATCCTCCGCGCCTCGGCGCCGATGGCCTCTCCCACCTCGGGGTTCCGCACCGGGTCGGCGTTCACCGAACCAAGTGAGCCTTCCGGCCACACCACCAGGTCGACGCTGCCGGCCTCGATGGTCCTGGTCAACTCGAGGTGCTGGGAGAAGGTGGCAAGCCTCTGGTCTGGTGGACAGTGCTCGAAGGGGCATGGTGTCGAGCCCTGGACGATGGCGGCGTTGAGCGGGTCGGCATCCGACTCACCCCGGACCGCCAAAAGGAGACCGGCCAGCAGGTACACCGCCAACACGCCACCGACCCCCCACCAGAGCCGACTATGGAATTCCCGGGTCGCGGCGAGAGCACCGATAGCGGCAACCACCACCACCACAACGGTGAGGCCACTGGCACCGACAATCACCGCCGGAAACCTGGTGACGAGGTTGTCGGACAGGGCGTACCCGGCAGCGCCCCACTCCATCCCGCCGTAGGGAATTCGATATCGGACCAGTTCCATGAGGGCCCACCCGCCGACGGCGAGTGTCAGCCACACAACCGGAGGCTTGCCCCGGTGCCGGGCCAGCCACCATCCGAGAGGGCCGAAGAACATACCCTGGAGCGGGGCCAGGGCCAGGGCTGTCCAGTTCAGCCTCATCAACCACCACATGAGCAGCCCGATGAAGAGGGTCCCGTAGAGGAAGCCGGCAACAAATCCCTGCCGGGGAGTGGGCACCAGTCTGACCGCGGTGAGGAATAGGCCGATCCCCACCACGATGAGCACCCCGGGACCGAACGGGGGGAAGGCCAGGGCAGAGACAGCGGCGCCGACCACGACGAGGAGGATGGCTTTCACCTTGGGCAGGGTAGAAACCCGTGGGGTCTTTAGAGTCCCGGGGATGTGGGAAGGTGATCTCTGGGTAGCGGTGCGAGCCGCCCGCGCCGGTGCCGACATCGTCTACGCCGGGCTGTCCGAGATCGTCGACACCGAGATGAAGGGAGCGGTCAACCCGGTCACCCAGGTCGACCGGGCCTCGGAGGAGGCGATCATGAGCACCATCGCCCATCACTTTCCCCAGGACCGCCTGCTTGGCGAGGAAGGTGGGGGTAGTGACTGGCGGGAGGGGCGGGTGTGGATCGTCGACCCCCTGGACGGGACGGTCAACTTCGTTCACCACATTCCCCAGGCGTCGGTGTCGGTGGCGCTCTGGGAGGATGGCGAGCCTCTCCTAGGGGTGATCATCGACATCACACGCGACGAGGAGTACGTCGCGGTCAAGGGTGGCGGCGCCACCCTCAACGGTGAGCCGATCTCGGTCTCCGGTGCCACCCGGCTCGAAGACTCCATGATCCTCACCGGCTTTCCCTATGACCGCCGTGACTACGCCGCGGGGTACCTACGAGTCATCGAGCGTTTGTTGGTCGAAGCCCGAGCCATCCGGGTGATCGGCTCGGCAGCGCTCGACCTGGCCTGGATCGCCGCCGGTCGAGGAGACGGGTACTGCGAGGCCGGCGGGCCGTTGGGGCTCAGACCCTGGGACATGGCTGCCGGCGCCCTTCTAGTTGCCGAAGCCGGCGGGACGTTCAGCGATGACCAGGGCCGGGCTGACCAATTGGAGGGGGCGGCCTTCGTCGCCAGCAACGGGAAGATCCACGAGGAGCTACGGTCGATCGTCGCCGCCACTCTCCCCGAGCACCTCGTCTGATGTACCACGACCACCACTTCCACCCTCTGGGATACGTCACCCTGGTCAACGGTCTCGAATTGATGAACGCCGCCGATCTCGACGAGGTCCTCGGCCTGGTCGCCGAGCAGGCAGGGCGAGTCGATGGCCCGGTGATCGGCCAACGTCTCAAC
Source organism: uncultured Acidimicrobiaceae bacterium (assembly GCA_964479135.1). Taxonomy (GTDB): domain Bacteria; phylum Actinomycetota; class Acidimicrobiia; order Spongiisociales; family ZC4RG35; genus ZC4RG35. Next base: position 4,080 of record CAYZKF010000086.1, on the reverse strand, counting down.
GACGAGGCAGTGCGGGAGCTTCGACTCCCCACCGCCGCGGACATCGACGGTGTGGTCTCGAACCGGCCGGTCTTCCTCTACCGGTATTGCGGTCACATCGCCGTGGCCAACAGCGCCGCCCTTGCCCTGGCCGGCATCGACGGCGACACCCCCGATCCCGACGGGGGCACCATCGACCGTGACCGAACGGGTCGACCTACCGGAGTTCTCAGGGAGACCGCCCTCCACCTGGTCTCCTCGACCCTGGCCCCGATCACCCCGCCCCCCACAGACGCCGAGATCCTCGGAGCTCTGGCCACTCTCCCCGAGATGGGGATCGGCTCGATCACCGGGATCATCTCGATGGGAGATGCCATCTGGTGTGGCGTGGAGGACGAGTTGGCGACCCTGGCCGGTCTCGCCCCGGACCTCCCCGTCGACATCGACATCCTGGTGATCACCCGAAACCCCGGCGACTTGGCATCGGCCAAGGCCAGGATCGAGGAGGCCGGGGGCAGACTTCGCTTTCACGGGTGGAAAGACTTCTCCGATGGCAGTCTTGGGGGCCACACCGCGGCGATGTATCAGCCGTTCGCCGACCGTGAGACCACCGGCACCGTACGTCTCGATCACGCCAAAGCGGTGGAGATGGGTATGGCCTCGTTCGAACTCGGGGGGGTGGTTGCCATCCACGCCATCGGGGACCGGGCCAACGACATGGTCCTCGATGTGATGGAGGACCTGATCGGAGAAGGCGTCGACCCGGGAGCGCTTCGTGTGGAGCACGCCTCGATTCTCACCGGGGCGACCATCGAGCGCATGGCTGCCCTCGGGGTCACCGCATCGGTCCAGCCGGCATTTCTCGCTTCGGAGGAGACCTGGTTGGAGAAGCGGCTCGGGCCCGATCGGATGAGCCGGGCTTATCCGTTCCGGTCACTCCTCGAAGCGGGAGTCCCCCTCCTCGGCGGGAGCGACTCCCCTGTCGAGTTGCCCTACCCCGAGACCGGGATCAACGCAGCCGTCGATCGCCACGGGATCAACCCGAGCGAAGCCCTGACCCGGGAACAGGCCGAGTTCTTGTTCAGTCCACCAATTCGCTGAGCGCCGAGGCCAGATCGGCGTATTCGTCGATCGTGTTGTACTGGTGGGCCGAGACCCGAAGGAGTTGCCCGGGCCACTCCGGCCAGATCATCACCAGGGTCTCGAACCCGGCATCGAGAAGCTGGTGGTTGAGTGGCGAGAGCAGACCGGTGGTGCGTTCTCCGATGAGATCGGGTAGGGGGACGGCCGCCATCGAACCCACCATCGAGTCGGGAGCGGGAGGGTCGACCCCGAGCGCGGCAAAGAGGAGATCCCTGGCCTGGAGGGCGAGGTTGTGGTTTGCCTCCATCACCTCAGGCCAACCCCCAGGCTGAAGGGCGCCGATAAACCGGATCGCATCGGGAGCCACCAGCCAGGGAGTCATGTCGTCGGTCCCCAACCAGTCGAACAACGAGTGGTACCGGCTCGACCCTTCGACGATCGGCGTGTTCCACCCGTGGGACACCACCACCGGGAAGGTCTCGTCGATCCGATCGGCCCGGGTGTGGAGAAATGCGGAGCCTTTGGGAGCGCAGACCCACTTGTGGAGATTCCCGGTGTACCACGAGGCGCCGAGACCGAGCAGATCGAGAGGCAGCTGACCGGGAGCGTGGGCTCCGTCGACCAGGACCGGGATCTCAGGTTCGAGGCCGGCGACGATCTCTTCGAGGGGGAAGACCAGTCCGGTGGGCGAGCTGACGTGGTCGACAACCACCAGCCGGGTCCGCGGTCCGACCGCCCCCATCACCCGGGCGGTCACCTCGCCGGCGTCGCCCAGCGGGAAGGGTGCTTCGGCGACCACCACCTTGGCCCCGGTCCTCGCCGCTGAGAACTCGAGGATCTGTCTCACTGCGTTGTATGCCTGGGTGGTGGTGACGATCTCGTCGCCCGGTTTCAGCGTGGGCTCAATCGATCTGACAACCGAGGCGACACCGGTCGAGGCATTGCGGACGAAGGCAGTCCCGGCGACATCGCCTCCGACAAAATGCCCTACCGCCTCACGTGCCCGGTCGACCGCCGGCTGGAACTCATTGAGCACGAAGGCCGTGGTCGCCAACTCCCATCTCCGCAGCCATTCGGCCCGGGCCTCCTGCACCGCAACCGGCACCGCCCCAAACGACCCATGGTTGAGATGATGCAGATCGGGACTGAGGGACCACATGTGGGGAAGGTAACGGCAGCACCTGGATGCTGCCGTAACTTACGTACTTGGTACTTGGTACTTCGTACTTGGTACTTCGACGCCGACGCCCAATCGGAGTCACCCCGGACGAGTCAGGGCGAGGAGGGACCCGCGATTCTGGTGTCCCCCCGTGCACGGGCGCGGGGGACCCACGATTCTGGTGTCCCCCCGTTCACGGGGGGACCGCCCGGACGAAGTCCGGGCGAGGGGGGGACCCGCTACAACCAGAAGGCCGTTCCCCGCACCCTCACCTCGCCACATCGGTGTCCCCCCGTCCGGGCGGGGGGACCCACGACCAGCGGAAGGCCGATGGGTGCTGAAGGCGCAACTACGAGCTTTGGTTACCCTCTCCCGCCATATGACCTACCAAGACCTCACACCCTCCCAGATCGAGGCCGGGACCGACGAGGCGATCAGCCAGGCGAGAACCATCCTCGACCAGTTGGCGGCCCCCCAAGAGACCCGGACCTTCGAGAACACCATGCGCCCGCTGGACCGGGTCAACGACGTCCTCGGCCACTCATTCAACGACTACGGGTTCATGGGCTACGTCCACACCAACAAGGAGGTGAGGGGCGCGGCCAAAGATGCCGAGGAGAAGACCTCCAAGTTCGGTGTGGAGATGATCTTCCGGGACGACCTCTACGCCGCGGTCAAGGAGTATGCCAACACCGACGAGGCCAAGAGCCTCGAAGGCGAACAGGCCAGGTTCCTCGAATTCGTCCTCAGAGACCTCCGCCGGGCCGGCCACGAGCTCGATCCCGAGACCCGGGCGTCGGTCAAGGAGAAGACCGAGAGACTGGTCGAGCTCGGGGTCAGGTTCCAACAGAACATAGACGAGTGGGAGGCGTGGATCCTCTGTGATCGTGAAGGCCTCGACGGGTTGCCCGACAGTTACATCGACTCACTCGACATCGACGAAGAGTCCGGGCTCTTCAAGGTGACCATCGACTACCCCAACATGATCCCCTTCCTGGAGAACGCCACCCGGCGCGACCTCCGCGAGCAACTCCGGTTCAAGTTCAATACGGTGGCCGTCGAGGACAACAAAAAGATCCTCACCGAGGCGGTTCAGCTGCGCCAGGAGATTGCCGAGGCGTTCGGGATGCCGACCTGGGCCCATTACGTGCTCGAGGAACGTATGGCCAAAGATCCGGAGAGGGTCAGCGCCTTCTACGAGGAGCTGGTCGAGCCGCTGACCGCCAAGGGCAGGGAGGACGTCAAGGCGATGGCGGCGCTCCTCGCCGCCGACGCCGGCGACGAAGTGGTCAGGGTGTGGGACTGGGCCTATTACGACACCCAACAGCGCAAGACCGACTACGGCGTCGACAACTTCGAAGTGGCCAAATATTTCCCTCTCCCCGCAGTACTCGAAGGAATGTTCCAGCTGACCTCTGAGATGTTCGGAGTGGACTATGTCGAAGTCGACGACTTCGACACCTGGCACCAGGACGTCCAGCTGTTTGCCATGATCGACAGGGAGAGCGGCGAAGAGATCGGACGTTTCTACCTGGACCTCTTCCCCCGTGAGGGCAAGTTCGGGCATGCCGCCGAGTTCCCCCTGATCCCCAGCCGAAGGCTCGACGACGGCTCCTACCAGAACCCGCTCTGCGCCATGGTGGCCAACTTCACCAAACCCTCCAAGGACGCCCCGTCGCTGCTCCAGCATGGCGAGGTGGAGACCCTGTTCCACGAGTTCGGCCATGTCCTCCATCAGAACCTGGGACGGACCGAGTTGGCTCGATTTTCGGGGACCAACGTGGAGCGGGACTTCGTCGAGGCCCCCAGCCAGATCATGCAGCACTGGATCTGGAGGGCGGACATCCTCGGTCGCTTCG
>CAYZKF010000085.1:0-7322 GCA_964479135.1 uncultured Acidimicrobiaceae bacterium | reverse complement strand
GTCCGCAGCGCCATTCAGCGGGTCAGTCCTTCACCCGTCGACCCGGTGGTGGTGAATCGGGGCGACACCATCGATCCCGGCGATCTGATCTCGGAGCTCACCGGTCTGGGCTACCACCGCACCGACCGGGTCGAGACTCGTGGCGAGCTGGCGGTGCGTGGCGGCATCGTCGACATCTTCCCCGCTCAAGGGGACCGTCCGGTCCGGATCGACTTCTGGGGAGACCAGGTCGACGACCTTCGAGTCTTCTCCGTCGCCACCCAGCGATCAGAGGACCCGGTCGACACCGTCCATGCCTACCCGGCGCGGGAGGTCCGCCCCGACCGGGTCATCTCCGCCCGTGCGGCTGAGCTCCTGGCCGCTGAGCCATGGGCGGCCTCGACCTGGGAGCGCATCTCCCAGGGTTTGATCTTCTCTGGTGTCGAGTCGTGGCTGCCGTGGATAGCCGGGCCGCGGGCTCTGGTCGACGAGGTTCCTGATCGAGGGCACCTGGTGCTGGTCGATCCGAGCCGTGCCTACGACCGGAGTCGTGACCTGATCAAGGAGGAGGAGGAGCTGGCGGCGGCGCTCGCCCCGACCTGGGGTGAGACTGCCCCGCCCGCCGGTGACCACCCTGCACTCTTCCTCGATCTGGAGCATTCCCTCCAAGGCAAACGACACCTCCGGATGCCGACGACCCCCACCGGGCCTTCAGACAGGGTCCTCGAGACCATGGCACTGGACGCCGTTCCCGGTGACCCCGAATCGGTGGCTCGGGGTCTCAACCGACTGATCGGCAGGGGGATGGCAACGGTGGTGGCGATGGACGGGGCCACAGCCGCCGATCGGGTCACCCATGCCCTGGCCGAGAGTGGTCTGGCGCTAGATCGGCTCGAGCGCCTGGCCAACTCCCGCTCCGCGGTGCTGCCCATCGGGATCCACCGGGGGTTTGTCGTCCCCGAGATCGGGGTGGCCGTCCTCGGCGAGCAGGAGATCGCCGGGCGCCGCCGCGCCCATCGTCGGGTCGGGACTGTCGCGGCTCAGCCTCAGCAGTACCGGGACCTCTCAGAAGGCGACTACGTGGTCCACTACCAGCACGGTATTGGCCGGTTCGAAGGTTTGGTCTCGAGGACCATGGTGGGCACCGAGCGTGACTACCTGGTGATTGCCTACGCCGCCGGGGATCGGCTGTACGTGCCGGTGGATCAGCTGGCGTCGGTGAAGAGATACACCGGAGGCGAATCCCCTCGTGTCTCGCGGATGGGTGGTCGGGATTGGTCGGAGCAGAAGGACCGGGTTCGCAAGGCGGTGGCCGCGGTGGCGGCCGAGGTCGTGGCCCTTCATCGCCGGAGAGCGATGGCCACCGGCCATGTCTTTGCCGGTGATACCCCATGGCAGGGGGAGGTCGAGGCCGCCTTCCCCTACGAGGAGACCCCTGACCAGTTGCGGGCCATCATCGACGTCAAGTCGGATATGGAGACGGGTCGCCCCATGGACCGCCTGGTCTTCGGGGATGTCGGGTACGGCAAAACCGAGATCGCGATCAGGGCCGCCTTCAAAGCGGTGCAGGACGGGAAACAGGTGGCGGTGCTCTGCCCGACCACATTGCTCGCCCAACAGCATCACCAGACCTTCGCCGAGCGGTTCGCCTCTTACCCGGTCCGGGTCGAGGTGCTCTCCCGTTTCCTCACCGCCAGACAGCAGGCGGCGGTGATCCGCGGGCTGGAGAGTGGGGAGGTCGACGTGGTCATCGGCACTCATCGACTGCTCTCCGAAGACGTCAGGTTCAAAGACCTCGGCCTCCTCGTCGTCGATGAGGAGCAGCGATTCGGGGTCAGCGCCAAAGACGCCATGAAGAGGCTCAGGGTCGGGGTCGATGTGCTCACACTCACCGCCACCCCCATTCCACGGACGCTGGAGATGGCCCTCACCGGGATCCGGGATGTCTCCCACATCCGGACTCCCCCCGAAGACCGCCACCCCATCCTCACCTATGTGGGACCGTACGACGAGCAGTCGGTTTCGGCTGCCATCCGGAGGGAGTTGCTGCGCGAGGGCCAGGTGTTCTATGTGCACAACCGGGTCCGGTCGATCGATCGTGCGGTTGCACAGCTCCGGGAGCTGGCCCCAGACGCCCGATATGTGGTCGCCCACGGGCGGATGTCGGAAGGACAGCTGGAGCAGGTGATGATCGACTTCTGGAGCGGCGAATACGACGTGCTGGTTGCCACCACCATCATCGAGTCGGGTCTCGACCTCCCCAAGGTGAACACCCTGATCGTGGAGCGGGCAGATCTGCTCGGTCTCGCCCAGCTCTACCAGCTCCGGGGCCGGGTGGGTCGGTCCAACCAGAGGGCCTACGCCTACCTGTTCCACCCCACCGACCAGTCACTGACCGAAGATGCCCATCGGCGGCTGGAAGCGATTGGCGAGGCCACCGATCTCGGCTCGGGGTTCCAGTTGGCGATGAAGGACCTCGAGATCCGGGGTGCCGGTTCGATGCTCGGCGAGGTGCAGAGCGGACACATAGCCGCCGTCGGTTTCGACCTATACACCGAGTTGGTGGCGGAGGCGGTGTCCGAGATGCAAGGTGTCGACGTCGAGCCGACAGGGCCCCCCGAGGTGCGCATCGACCTCCCCGTGGACGCCCATATGCCCGACTCCTATGTGGCCGACCAGGAGTTGCGGCTCGAGGCCTACCGGAAGCTGGCATCGACATCGACCCATGCCGCAGTCGACGATGTCGCCGCCGAATGGGTCGACCGATTTGGCCCTTTGCCACCGGAAGCGGTGGGACTGCTCGACCTGGCCCGTCTTCGGGTCGAGGCCATCCGGGTGGGCCTCGCCGAGATCGTCAGTCTGAGAAACGAGATCAGGATGGGACCTGTCGATCTGAAACCGTCCCAGGAAGTGAGGCTTCAGCGTCTCCAGCCGAAGTCAGTCCTCCGGGCGGCCGAAGGGTTGTTGTTCATCCCCCGTCCCCAACCCCTGGTCGAAGGGCTCATCGAGTTCTTTGGCGAGATGTGGCCCCCGGGCGAGTGAGAGCTTCACCTAAATGACGGCCGACCTCTACCATCACCCGTCGATCCCCCCGTCTCGGAAGGACCCCTCGTGAAGAAGCTCTCCGCCCTGGCAATCGTCTTCGCCCTGGTCTTGGCCGCCTGTGGAGGCAACCCCGGTGCCCGGGCTGCGACCGTGGATGAGGAGACGATCACCGTCGGCGACGTCAACGACCTGATTCACGTCGAGGACGGCACCATCACCAAAGAGCAGTTCGCCGACTTCCTCGCCCTCCGCATCCAGTGGGTGGTGGTGGAGCGAGCAGCCCGGGAGGAGTACGGCATCGAGATCAGCGAGGAAGAGATCACCGCTGAAGCCGACCGGATCTTCGACGAGTTTGCCGAGGGCCAGACTCGCGAGGAGTTCACCGCCAGTCGCGGGGTGACCGAGACTTTTCTCCGGGAAGTGGCGCATCAGAGTCTGATCGACGGGTTGCTCCGCGAGCGGTTCCTCGAGTCAGGGCGCGGTGTCCCCACCTCAGAGGAGATCGATGCGCAATTGGACCAGGCCACCCTGGAGTTGACCGAGGTATGCGCCTCCCACATCCTGCTCGGGCAACTGCAGACCCTGGAGGGTGACGAGCTCGACCAAGCCATTGCCGCGGCAGAAGTCGAGGCTCTCGACGTGCTGGACAGACTTGATGCCGGCGAGGTGTTTGCCGACATCGCCGTGGAGCTGTCAACCGATACCCAGAGTGGAGCACAGGGCGGGAGCTTGGGGTGTAGCACCCCAACCCGCTATGTCGACGAGTTCAGAGCCGGTGTGATGACCGCGCCAATCGGGGAGGTCTACGCCGAGCCGGTGAAGAGTCCATTCGGGTTCCATGTCATCCTGGTCCACTCGAGGACGGTCCCTTCCGTGGAGGAGGTCAGCGATTTCCTCAGGGCTTCAGGTGTGGATCTCGAGTTGCGGGTTTGGTCGGTCGATCTGGCGACTGCCGCCGAGGTGTCCATCGAGTCTCGTTTCGGCACGTGGGAGCCTGCGCCGCAGCCGCGGGTGGTGCCTCCGGCCGACTGAGAAACGACGATGATCACAGTCGTCGGTCTCGGTCCCGGAAACCTCGATCGGGTCCCCTCGGCGACGCTGGAGGTGCTACTCGACCCCGGCCGCTCGGTCATGGTCCGGACCCTGGAACACCCCGCAGCGGCCCAGCTCGCCGCGATCCGTGAGGTTGTCACTTGTGACGACATCTACGAGCAGGGCTCCAGCTTCGACGATGTCTACCGCCAGATAGTCGAGCGGGTGACCTCGGTGGCCGCCTCGGGACCGGTGGTCTATGCGGTGCCGGGGAGCCCGCTGATCGGGGAGTTCTCCGTACGGGACCTGCTGGGCAGCGGAGTCGCCGTGGAGCTGATCCCCGGCGAGTCTTTCGTCGACGCGGTGCTCGCCGAGGTCGGCTACGACCCGCTGGACCGAGGATTACAGATTCTCAACGGCCACCGTTTGCCCGACCCCATGGTCCTCGACAAACCGACGATCATCGCTCACCTCGATCGTCCCGAGGTCCTCGCCGATGTGGCGGCGGCAGTGGGACGGGTGGTCCCCGAGGATGCCCTGGTATTCACCCTGGTGGACGCCGGCGGGCCCGTCGTGATGACCTCGACCACCCCTTCGCAGGTGGATATCGGTCTGGCAGGGTTGCGGACCTCGATGTACGTCGATGTCGAGCCCGGGGGTCTGATCGGCGCGGTCCACACCATGAGGAGGCTGAGAGAGGAGTGTCCTTGGGACCGTGAGCAAAGCCACCACAGCCTGGTCAAGAATCTGGTCGAGGAGACCTACGAGTTGATCGAGGCGATCAGTGTCCTCCCCGATCAGGGGGTCGACTGGGTGGCCTATGCCGGGGTCGAGGACGAGCTGGGCGATCTCCTCCTCCAGGTCCTCTTCCACGCCGCCATCGCCCGCCAGGCGGGTGCCTTCGATGTCGACGACGTTGCCGAGGTCCTTCGTCAGAAGCTGGTCCGTAGGCATCCCCATGTCTTCGGAGACACCGAGGCCGAGTCGGCCGAAGACGTCAAGGAGCGGTGGGACCGGATCAAGCAGGAGGAGAGGGGCAGTGAGCAGCCCGAGTCTGCCCTAACCGGCGTCCCTGCGGGTATGCCTGCTCTGTACCGGGCATCCAAGGTGCAGAACCGGGCAGCCAAGGTCGGTTTCGACTGGGAGGATGCCGGCCAGGTTCTGGCCAAGCTCAGGGAGGAGGTTGACGAGCTCGAGGAGGCGATGTCCGGTTCCGGAGTGGTCGAAGACGAAGTGGGAGACCTGCTCTTTACCGTGGTCAACATCTCCCGGCATCTCGGAGTCGACACCGAGGTGGCGCTGCAACGGGCCATTGGGCGGTTCGGCGAACGTTTCCAGCGGATGGAGTCGGAAGGCCCTCTGGCCGACCTCGACCTCGACACCCTCAATCAAAGGTGGGAGCGGGCCAAAGAGGTATAGGCGTCTCCCTGCGGAGCGGAGAGACCGCCCGCGGCGGAGCGAGGGCGAGGGGAACGGTCCTGCCCGAGTGCGCGGGTCCCCCTCGACGGCCTGGCGCCGTCGGTCCCTATGTTCCCCTGCGGAGCGGGGGGACCGCACCGACGCAGTCGGGGCGAGGGGGAACAGTCCTCGGACGCGATCGCGGGTCCCCCCCTCGACGGCCTGGCGGCCGTCGGTCCCCCCGTGAACGGGGGGACACCAGACGTAGCGGGGGGACCGCCCGCAGCGGAGCGAGGCGAGGGGACCGCCCGATAGCGTGGCTCTAGCCGGTGCCAGTGGTAGCTTGGGTCGGCTAGCGGTCAATCAGATCAATGTTCAGCGCCACCATCGAGCGAGTCCACGCCCGGCAGGTGCTCGACTCCAGGGGCAACCCGACCGTCGAGACCGAAGTCGAGACTACAACAGGGTTCGGTCGCGCCATCGTCCCCTCAGGGGCCTCGACCGGGGCCAAGGAGGCAATCGAGCTCCGCGACGGTGGTGACACCTGGATGGGCAGGGGAGTCACCCGGGCAGTCGCCCATGTCAACGAAACCATCGGACCCGCCGTCATCGGGATGGACGCCACCAGACAAGAGGAGATCGACCTTCTTCTCTGCGATCTCGACGGGACCATCGACAAATCCCGCCTCGGTGCCAATGCCCTGCTCGCCGTCTCTCTGGCTACCGCTCGGGCCGCGGCCGCCACCGTCGAGCTCCCCTTGTTCCGTTATCTCGGTGGACCCTCGGCACGGGTACTTCCCGTGCCCTGTCTCAATGTCCTCAACGGTGGGGCCCACGCAGCCAACTCGGTGGACATCCAGGAGTTCATGTTGGTTCCTGCCGGTTTTTCCTCGTTCTCCGAGGCTCTCCGGGCCGGTGTCGAGACCTATCACGCCCTCAAACGCGAGCTCGCCGGGCGGGGGCTCGCCACCAACGTCGGGGACGAAGGTGGCTTCGCCCCCGATCTGGCGACCAACGAGGCGGCCTTGGAGCTTCTGGTGACCGCCATCGACGCCGCCGGGTATCGGCCCGGCGACGACATCGCCCTCGCCCTCGACGCCGCCGCCACCGAGTTCCACCGCGAAGGGCGTTACCAGTTGGAGGGGCGGGACCTCGGTGCCGACGAGATGGTCGACTATCTGGCCGGTCTGGCCGAGCGGTATCCACTGGTCTCGATCGAGGACGGGATGGCCGAAGACGACTGGGAGGGCTGGCAGCTGCTCACCAAGAAGCTGGGCAGCCGGGTCCAGCTGGTGGGCGACGACGTCTTCGTCACCAACGAGGAGTTCCTGCGCCAGGGGATCAGCGACGGGGTGGGCAACGCCATCCTCATCAAGGTCAACCAGATCGGGACGGTCTCGGAAACTCTCCACACCATGGAGCTCGCCGAGCGCTCCGGTTTCGGTCGGATGGTCAGCCACCGCAGCGGCGAGACCGAGGACACCTTCATCGCCCATTTGGCGGTGGCCACCAACGCCGGTCAGCTGAAGACCGGTGCCCCGGCGAGGGGTGAGCGGACCGCCAAGTACAACCAGCTTCTCCGGATCGAGGAGATGATGGGTTCCGAGGCCAGGTTCGGCGGATGGGAACCCTTCCGGAGATCGAGGTGAGACTGCTTCGGCGCCCCGGGATCCTGGTGGCCACCCTGCTGGTTCTGCTCATCGGGGTGGCCTTTCTCACCCAGGTCGTCCCCTACCGTCAGATACTCGACTCCAGTCAACAGGTGGCGTCAGCCCGGGCGGAGTTGGCCAGCCTCCAGGCGGAGAACGCTCGGCTCACCTCGGATGTCGTTGCTCTTCAGACCGATGCCGAGATCGAGAGACTGGCCC
>CAYZKF010000084.1:0-7434 GCA_964479135.1 uncultured Acidimicrobiaceae bacterium | reverse complement strand
CGCTGAAGGTGATGTCGGTCGACCCGTCGATGGTGATCCGGTTGTCGTCGTAGAGATAGATCAGCTTGCCCAAACCGAAGTGACCGGCCAGGGAGGCCGCCTCCGAGCTGATCCCTTCCATGAGATCGCCGTCGGAGACGAATCCGAACGTCCGGTGGTCGACCAATTCCGGGCCGATCCTCGACCTGAGGTGAGCTTCGGCGAGGGCCATCCCCACCCCGGTGCCGAACCCCTGGCCGAGGGGTCCGGTCGTCGTCTCGATCCCCAGCTCCTGGTCGATCTCGGGGTGACCGGCGGTGTGGCTCCCCCACTGCCGGAAGTTGATCAGCTCGTCGAGGGACAGCGGGAATCCGGCGAGATGGAGGACCGAGTAGAGGAGCATCGAGCCGTGGCCGTTGGAGAGGACAAACCGATCTCGATCCGCCCAGGTCGGGGCACCGGGGTCGACCTCGATGAAACGAGACCACAGGATGACCGCAATATCGGCCATGCCCATGGGCATACCGGGATGTCCAGTGTTGGCCTTCTCCACGGCGTCCATCGCCAGGCCCTTGATGGTGTTAACCGCCAGTTGCTCGATGGCGGCATTCCCGCCCGATTCGTCGTTGCCCATGGGAAGCGAGGGTAACGGCTCAGGCCGGGCGACAGAGATGACAGGCCCGGAACCCGGCGCTCTCGGCTTCGGTGGCCGACCTGAAGTCGATCACGTTAGAGCTCTGGGAGCGACGTATCGCACGACAGGTCGGGTGGCAGAAGATCCTCGTCGAGGTGTTGCCCTGGACCCGGATCTGGTGATCGGCGAGCCGTTCGAGACGACCGGGCTCGGCTCCCTCGTGTTCGAGCAATCTCAGCTTGACCTCGGGGCCGCCAAGTGAGTAGTTGCCCATACGCCCGTCGGAGCGGACCACCCGGTGACAGGGGATCATCAGGGGTATCGGATTGCGGGCCACCGCCGAGCCCGCAGCCCGAACCGCCGAGGGACGCGACACCTCCCTGGCCAGCCAGGCATACGGCCTGACCTCGCCCCGCGGGATCCCCGCGGTCACCCGGAGGACATTCGCCTGAAAGGGGGTTACCGTCCGCAGGTCCACCGGGACCTGACCGGGCGTGCCTGCTTCGATCGCACCGGGAAGATGGCGGGCCCAAGCTCTGGGAGCTTCCGCCCTGATCAGAGTGCGGCCGGTCCGCCGGGTGAAGCGGTCGACGAAGTCGGAGTCGGCGAGGTCGATCGCCGAGACCCCGTCGGGATTGAACGCGACCACCACGGTCCCCACCGCCGAGGGGTAGAGGTCGTATCCGTCGGCCTCCCCGATGCCCAGGGCGACACCCTCACTGAGCCCTTCGGGGGGCGGGCCGATCAGTGTTGCCAGCTCGCTCTCGATGTTCATGTCTCTTCCTCCAGGATCGCTCTGAGTCGGTTCAGTCCACGATGGATGTCGGCCTTCACAGTCCCCGCCGGTCGCCCGGTGACCTCGCAGATCTCCTCGATACCCAGACCGACCACATGGCGGAGCACCACTGCGGTCCTCTGCGGGCCGCTCAGCTCGCTGAGTCGTCGGTCCCAGGCGCGGGTATCGATCGGCTCGGGATCGGACACCGCGGTGTCCTCGAGTGTCACCGGTGTGGGCCGTCTCGCCCGGTCCCTGAGGTGGTTCCGCCCCAAGTTGAGGGCGATGGTCCACAGCCAGGGCTCGAGCCTCAGCGCCGCGATCCGCTTCCGCTCGTACCCGGCCAGCGCCTGATAGGCCCGGATCAGCGTCTCCTGGGTGAGGTCCTCGGCTTCCTGATGGTCTCCCGAGATCCGGCGGAGACCCCAATAGAGCCTTGCTCCCATAGTTTCCACAACTGCGGGAAAGGCGCCATCGAGGTCGCCGGCCAGCGAATGGGTGATGTCATCCATCACCTAAGAGAACCCCGAAGTGACCGACCCGGTTGCATCGGACGGAAGGTACCTAGTGTTCCACCATGGAAAGCCCCGGAATCGAGGCCGTCCTGGCCAATGCCGAAGCGAAGGTGTCCGACGGCGGGGGTGTCGACGGGATCGGGTTCTGGCCGGTGGTGTCCCGGGTCAAGGGAAGTCTCGAGCTGGTCGAGCGTTACGGGGCCCGGATCGCCGCCATCGACCGCTCCGCCTTCCGGAGCTGGGCAGCTCTCGTGGTGCCCATCGTCCCCGGGACGATCCTGGCGCTCCTCGCCACTGCCGGAGGTCTCGCCCTCATCGGTTGGGCATATTCGCTCGACGGGACGGGCGCGGTGCTGGCCTTCGCGGTCGGGTTCGGTGTGGTCTGGGTGACCACCCACGGTCTCGGCCACCTGATGGTGGGGCGTCTTCTCGGGATACGTTTCACCGCCTGGTTCATCGGGACGCTGAGACGCCCTCAGCCGGGGGTCAAAGTCGAGTATGAGAGCTATCTGCGGGCCCCGGCAAGGAGTCGAGCCTGGATGCATGCCGCCGGGGCCATTGTCTCCAAACTGGTCCCATTCGCCCTGGTGGGGGCAGCGCTGGCAGCCGACCTGCCGATCTGGGTGGTCTGGGCCCTGATCGGGTTTGGCGTGGTGAGTGTGATCACCGACGTCTTTTGGTCGACGAAGGTCTCCGATTGGAAGAAGTTCAAGCGGGAGATGGCTCTGGCTTAGGGCACTTGGTGGGGCACCCAGCAGCACTTAGTGGTCGGACACTAGAGATCGGGGTCCTCGAGAGGGATCGACCCGTCATGACGGTGCATCTCCTCATGAGTGGCCACCATTGCCTCGAAGCCGGGCGAATCGACCGCATCGGTCACGTCTATGGCGATGAGATGACGGGTGACCGGTCCGCCGTCGCGGTCGAAGTCACGAGCGCGTCGTATCACCGCCGCCGAGTTGTCGTCGATCCGCCGGTGCTGGGCGAGGTGCTCCTCCCAGCTGTGGATGGAGAACAGCTCGGTGATCCGGTTGGGGTCGGAGACGTTGCGCATGAGACGCCAGCGATGGGCACCGGTGCTGAGACGGACCAGACGAAGCTGGTTCATCACCCGGGCGAAGGCGGGGTACTCCTTCTCGTCGATCACCCAGGTGTTGAGCACCACCACCGGTCCGCCTTCCACCACGGTGTCATCGTGGATATGGGTCGAGTTGGCATGGGTGAACTCGGGCGCCTCGATCTCTTCGAGTCGAGGGACCTTGAACCTGGGAGTGAGCCCACCCAGGACCACCGAGCCCACCGAGAAGACGGTCAACGTCCACCGGGTTCCCACCTGGTCGGCGACCAGGCCGGAGAGGATGGCTCCGAGTGGGGTGATCCCGGCGAAAGCCAGGGTGTACAGCGACATCGCCCGGCCTCTGATCCACTCGGGGGCGAGCAGTTGGGCGGTGGTGTTGAGGGTGGCCAGGGTGAGCAGCCAGAACACCCCGGAGAGGACCATGGCGACTCCCGCCACCCATAGGTTCGGTGCCAGGGCGAGGAGGACTCCGGAGAGCCCGAACAGGGCGATGGTGTGTGGAACCGTGCTCCGGGTGATCAAGGCGGCCAGCCGGGGTCTGACGACCACACCGAGCAGGGCGCCGGCCCCCATCGCCCCGAGGAGTATCCCGAAGGTCCCGGCGCTTCCCCCCAGGAAGTCGGTGTGCACCGGGAGGGTGGCCTGGACCACCGCCGAGGTGATCCCGAACACCGCGACCAGGGCGAGGAGACTCCGAAATGAAGGGGTGAACCTGGCGTAGCGGATCCCGATCGAGGTGGCACTCATCATCGAGGCGCTCTCCCTCTCCCGGGCAGTCAGGCTGGGGGCGATGACAAGGAGGACCACGATCAGCGCCAGATAGGAGACAGCGTTGACCCCGAAGCCGAGCGCCGGACCGTAGGCGACGATGAGGACCCCGCCGATCGCAGGTCCGACCGCCCTCGCCGTGTTATAGGCCGCCGACTGGAGCGCGACCGCCGAGGCGATCATCCCCCGGGGCACCAGATCGGGGAGCAGGGCCTGGGCTGCGGGAAGGTTTAGGGCGCCGCCGAGACCGAGCACCAGCCCGAGGAGAAGCAGCAGTGCCGGGGTCATCCGGCCGAGATGGCTGAGCAGGGCCATCGCCAACGCCGACAACCCCATGATCGCCTGGGCGATGAGCATGATCTTGGCCCGGTCGAACATGTCGGCCAGGGCGCCCGAGGTCGGGGAGAAGAAGAGGAGGGGGAGCGTCGCCGAGGCCACCATCAACCCCACCCAGGTGCTCGACCCGGTCAACTCGAACATCAGCCAGGAGCCGGCGACCGTCTGGATGAAGGTGCCGGTCGCCGAGAATACGGTGGCGCCCCACATCGCACGGAACTTGGGGATTTGGAGTGGCGCCGCCGCAGTGCTCACGGGTCAAGCGCTGCCGGAGAGAGTGCGCTTGCGCTCGGCTGTGTAGGTCCACCAGGGAACCCGCGGCCCGCCTTCGACATATCGGATGGCGCCGATGAATGTGTCGAGGACGCAGGGATCGTGACGGGTTCCGGTGTCGGCGTTGAGCTGCTCGTACAGGGCGTAGGGGTCGCGACCGGCCAGATCGGCCGGCCGCTGGATACCCACCATCCTCAAGTCGGTGGCGATCGCCGGACCCACATAGGGGATGTCTTCGAGGTCGTCGAGACAGCGGTCGAGGTCTGAGGTCATCAGCTTCGATGATACGACCGGTCGGTGTCACAAAATCTCCACGCCCACCTAGGTTTGTCATCGTGGTTCGCGACCTCGCCTACTTCGTCCAGGACAGGACCGGTCCCGGGGTCCTCGTCCTCCACTCGTTCTGGGGGCTGACCTCCTCGGTCAAAGCCCTTGCCGACCGGCTTGCTGATCGGGGCTTCACCGTGCTCGCCCCCGACATCAACTTCGGCGAGCTTCCCGAGACCGAGCGCGAGGCGGTCGATCACCTCGGTGATGCCAGCCCCGACCGTCTGGCATCACTGGTGATGTCTTCCGCCGGTCTCCTCTTCGAAAAGTCGGCGGAAGGCCCGATCGGGGTGGTCGGGTTCGGGATGGGCGGGTCCCTGGGCCTGTGGGCATCGGTCCGTCTCCCCGGGATGGTGTCGGCGACGGTGTCGTTCTACGGGACCCAGCAGATCGACTTCGCCGGTTCCAGGTCGGCGTACCAGATCCATCTCGCCGAGCAGGACGACTACATCACCGACGACGAGGCAGTGTTCATGGAGGCGACCATGGGGCTCGAAGAACTCGCCGTCGAGGTGATCCGCTACCCGGGGACCCGCCACGGGTTCGGAGATCCGGAAGGCGACAACTTCGACCCCGACTCCTTCGAGCTGGCCTGGGACCGAGCCGTCTCCTTCCTCGAGGACCAACTCACCCCGTAAAACGGCGGTGCCCAGGAGCACGAGTCATCACAATCCAGCGCGGTCCCATCGGGCTGATCTCAAGCAGCCGCCTGCTGGGGCCCGCGCGGCGCACGCCAGAGTTGTAAGGTGGGATCCGGCTCGCAATTCAAATAGAAAGGAGGAGTCGTGACCACAACCGGTTGGATCATTCTGATCGTCGTCCTGCTGATCCTTTTCGGCGGCGGCTTCGGCTGGAGAAGGCGTCGGCGCTAAGCTGCCAGTCGGGCATGTAGCCCTTTCTACCCATCACGCCTGAGATCTTTGTTTCCCGATGCCCGGGCACTTGATGCCGGGCACTCGATACCGGTGCTCGGGCTCAGGGATTCGGAGCTTCGGTTGGAATCGTGGTGAGTCGTGATTACTCGGTTCGCGTCAGCTCGTAGGACGCAGATCAATTAACTCGGCTTCTTCACAGCGGTTCCTTGGGTGACCCGGGTCTGGGCCTGTCACTATTCGACCGTCATTGGCTACTGCCAGCACCATGCAGAACCTGGACTCGTCGTCGTCAGGAACCACCACCAGCGCCATAGAGAAAGACGCCCAATCTTCCCTGACCGTCCAAGAAGTGTTGCCGGGGATGACACGAGACACACCTTCGGGGAGCGGCAGATCAGCGAGAACTCCGTCCAGGGCCTCTTTGAGTCTGTCGTGGCTTTCTCCGGGAGCTGCGATGACGGCGGCTTCGATTGGCTCCGCTAATCGTTCGGCCACTGCGTTTCCAATCGACTCAGCGATGTCCAACCTTGACGGGCCGTCGGATCTACATCCACCGATGAGCACCAACGCCCCCAGCGCAAGCGCCGTATGCGGCTTCATCCGTCTAGTGGACCTCGGCCAGTCATCCACGCCAATGATACGAGCGCAGAACACCTGATCTCAGTCGAAACCCGCTTACCGACGTTCGAGCAGAACGGCCCTTCCGGGAGCTACGGCCTGTCTCGCCGCCGTTCTTCGGGCACTTCGTGGGAGCAGAGCCAGTCCGATGCGAAGATGGTCGGACCCGGGTAGCCGTCGCTTGTGGCCGCGTAGTAGCTGTTGGCGGCGGCGAAGTTCGAATAGATCCAGGGAAGCTCGCCACAGACTCCGATGGCAGTGAGAAAGGTCCCCCGCAGGGTGAGCAGCTGGGTCGGTGATGGGGAGTGGGGCGGGTCGCCGACTGTCCCCGGAATCATGACGACGCTCAGGACCAGTTGGGGCCCACGGTCTGTGTAGATCTTGGGGTCGGCGTAGATGTCGATCCGTCGCCCGTTCGGTTCGGGAGACACTGTGAAGGACAATTCTGCGAGGGTCCCGAGCTCTTCACCGATGAACTCGTCGCAGACCGCAGCTGCCGCCTGCTGTCCGGAGAGGGCGTCGACCAGATCCGAGACCGGGAATTGCCACGTCAACTCGCCATCACCTGATGGTGCGAAATCCACCTCGAGGTCCTTCACCCAATCGCGGGTGGCGGCATCGAACGACTCGACGGCGGCCCGACACCGGTTCAGCAGAGCCAGGAACTCCTCGTCGGCGTCGTCCGGGTCGGTTTCGGCGAACCAGGACCACTGCTCGACCCATTCCAGCGGCAGGGGCCCCACCCCGATCCAACGAACCAAGTCGGTAACCCCGATCTGGAACTCGTCTCCCCGGTAGTGACTCTGCACGGAGGCCAGATAGTGGGATCCGCCCTCACCAGTCCCCAAGATCCGGTCGACGAAGAGACTCATCCCGTCGGCAATCACCTCGGGGTCGACGTCGAGACGGGTGTAGACATTCCCCGAACTGGTGACCCAGTAGCTGCCGGCAACCGGCATCACGAAATCGGCTGTCCCACCTGGTTGGACACGGAAGGTCCCTGAGGTCTCCCCGTCCAAGGCGAGGCTCAGCACCGACCGGTCGACCAGAGCGGCATCCAGACCGTTGGTTTCCGAATCGGTCGTCGGTGGGACTTTCGGCGAGTGAATGGTCGTAGCCGGAGGAGGGGACTCGACAGTAGAGCCGGATACACCAGTGGCATCCGTTCCACAAGCCGCCCCGGTAACGAGGAGGATCGCTCCCGTCACACCGATGCCGTTCCATCTCATCAGGCCATCATCGTCACAGGCCGTCGG
>CAYZKF010000083.1:0-7572 GCA_964479135.1 uncultured Acidimicrobiaceae bacterium | reverse complement strand
TTGTTGGTCCCGTAGACCCGGGCCATCACCTGGAGGAGGAAGGCGGCCTCGTTCGATGACCGTCCGCTCATGTAGAAGAAGGCCTCCGGCGGGGTGATGGCGCCAAGCTTGGAGATGATGCGTTCGGTTGCCTCCTCCCAGGTGATCGGTCGGTACCTGGTGTCGAGGGGGCCGGCGTAGAGGGGGGTGGTCAACCGTCCCATCGCCTCCATTTCACGTGAGGTGAGGGTGGCGAGACGTTGGAAGTCGTGGGTCTCGAAGAACTGTCCGGGGACGGCGCCGGCCATGTCGGCCGCCATTGCCTGGACCGACTTCTTGCACACCTCGGGGAAGTGCCCCGACTCGTTGACCATCCCACCGAGTTGACCCCCCATGCCCAGGGCACACGTCTTGCAGGCGTTCTTGGAGCGAAGGGCGCGGTACATCGCCCGGTAGCCGCCGACTCGTCTCGCCTGACGCAGCACATAGAGGATGGCGGGAATCCCACCACCTGCCTTGGGGGCTCTCATACCCGAGTCAGGATACGAGCTGTGCCCTGTGATCTGTGGGGCGGGCGGAGCGTGGGGAAGATCGGCGCCCCTCTGTCCCCCATTTATGGGGGGACAGACGGCCCGGAGGGTCGTCGAGGGGGGTGTGAGCGGAGCGAACTCGTCCGGAGACGTCTGACGTTTGGCCAGGCGGGAGTCGGCTCGGGCTGCGCCCTCGCACCCCTCGCCCTCGCTCGGACATGTCCCCACGTTTCGCGGGGGACACTGCACTAGGAGCGGAACCTCGCCGGATCGGTGACCGCGGGGTCGACGCCTGCTCTGACCAGGTCGTCGGCGAGAGCCTCCCCGATGATCAGGGAGGCGAGGAGGGAGCCGTATCCAGGCGAGGTGGCGATGCCGATGCCACCCTGACCGACCAGCCAGAAGAACCCAGGGACGGAGGGGTCTTCGCCGATGACCAGGTCGCGGTCGGGGGAGAAGGTTCGCAACCCGGTCCATTGCGAGTTGACCGTTCGGATCCCCAGGGTGGTCGCCTGGTTGATCCGATCGATGGCCAGAGCCACGTCTTCCATCCTCGGTTTGGGGTCCCCGGGGTCGGAGGGAGTCTCCTCGGCCAGCGAGCACAGCACCTGGACGCCGTCGGGCTTGAAATAGAAGCGATGGTCGGCGTCGACCACAAACGGCCAGCTCGAGTAGTCGAGACTGCCCGGGACCATGAATGCGGTACGACGCATCGGCTGGAGGCCGATGGGCGAGACGCCGGCCAGCTCTGCGATCTGGTCGCCCCAGGCGCCGGCGGCGTTGACCACCACATCGGCGACGACGGTCACCCCACCTGCGTTCACCGACCACCGACCATTGCCGGGCTCGATTCCGGTCACCGGCGAGCTGGTACGTATCTCGGCACCATGACGACGGGCGATGCGGACGAACACCTGGTGGAGGGCGGCCACGTCAATGTCCCGTGCCGCCGGCTCGTATAGGCCACCGGCGATGCTCTCCGGTCGGAGGGCCGGGACGATCGCCAAGGCGGCTTCACCGTCGATGAGCTGTGCCTCGAAACCCGGCGGCATGGGTTCGGTGGCCATGGCATGCAGCGACTCGAGTTGCGACTCGTCGGCCACCCAGAGCAGACCCCGGTCGGTGAGGAGTGGCCCGTCGGCGGTGCCGTGGGGAGGGCTCTCGAGGAACCGTGCCGAGGCCGCGGCCAGGGGGCGGGCACCCAGTGCGCCATAGTTGACCACGAACAACGCCGCCGACCTCCCGGTGGTGTGGTAGGCCAGGGTGGGCTCGGCCTCGAGGAGGGTCACCGACCCGTGGGGTGCCAGGTGGGCCGCTGCCGACACCCCGGCCATCCCCCCTCCGATGACCACGAAGTCGGTCACGGATTGATCACGACTCGACCAACCGCCCGTCTCTCCGCCACCGAACGCAACGCCTCTGGCCCGTCATCGAGGGAGAACCGGGCTCCGATGTGAGGAGATATGGTGCCGTCGGCGGCCCATTCGAGGATCTGTTGGCGGTTGTGTCCCGACTTGGCCGGCTCTTCGGCGGTGAACCTGCCCCAGAACACCCCTACCACCGAATTCCCCTTGAGGAGAGGGATGTTGAGCGGGATCCGGGGGATGGGCCCGGCGGCGAATCCGACCACGAGGAGACGCCCGTTCCACCGGGTCGACCGGAGGGCCTGTTCGGTGGCATCACCACCGACCGGGTCGTAGACCACGTCGACGCCGTGACCCGCTGTCGCTTGTTCGATACCCTCTCGGAGCCCCACCTGGTCGTAGCGGATGACCTCGTCGGCTCCCGAAGTGGTGACTAGCTGGGCTTTCTCCGGTGACGAGACCGCGGCGATGACCGTCGCTCCGAGGGCTTTGCCGATCTGGACCGCGGCCAGCCCGACACCCCCGGCTGCCCCCAGGACCAGGAGGGTCTCACCGGGTTCGAGCCGTGCCCGGTCGACCAGGGCGTGGTACGAGGTTCCATAGGTGCCGGGCAACGCGGCCCCGGCGTCGAAGTCGACCCCTTCGGGGAGATGATCAACTGCGACGCTGGGGATGGCCACTCGCTCGGCCATCGCCCCGTAGGGGACGAATCCGCACACCCGGTCACCCGGGGAGAACCCGCCGGACTCCTCGATCACCGTCCCGGCCAGTTCGTATCCGGGAGCGAAAGGGGGGTCGGGTTTCAACTGGTACTGGCCCGCCACCATGAGGGTGTCGGCGAAGTTGACCGCCACCGAGGCCACCCCGACCAGGACCATGCCCGGGTCGGGCTCGGGATCGGGCAGGGCGCCCACCCTGAGGGTGTCGACTCCCTGGTAGTCATCACAGATCAGCGCACGCATCGGGCCAGCCTAGGAAATACATCGGGGCCCCGGTTCTGACACAATCTGCGCCGGTGCCAGTAGAGCCGTTTACCTCACGCTTCGATCTCCCACTACCGGCCGACGACGACGGCGACGTGATCGCCGTCGGGGGGGACCTGGCACCGGGGACTCTTCTCCAGGCCTATCGCAAAGGTTTGTTCCCCATGAACCTCCCCGATGGTCAGCTCGGATGGTGGTCACCGGTGGATCGGGCGATCCTCCCTCTGGACGGCCTCCACGTCTCCCGCTCGCTTCGCCAGTCGACCCGACGCTTCCGAGTGACCGTCGACGAGGACTTTGCCGGGGTGATCGACGGATGCGCCGATCCGGAGAGGGAAAGATCGTGGATCACCACCGACTTCGTCGAGGCCTACACCGAACTGCATCGGCTTGGTTGGGCGCACTCGGTGGAGACGTGGGACATGGAAGGCTCGCTGGTCGGAGGTCTCTATGGGGTTGCCATCGGCGGTTTGTTTGCCGGTGAGTCGATGTTCCATCGGGTCAACGACGCCTCCAAAGTCGCCCTGTTCCATCTGGTGGTGATCATGAACGAGGGGGGAGGCCGCCTCATCGACGTCCAGTGGTTGACTCCCCACCTGGAAGCGATGGGCGCAGTGGTCATCGGTCGCGAGGAATACCTCGGCAAGCTGGCGACGGCGATCTCGGCGCATGGACCTTTCCACACTGCTGATGGGTAGAGTCGCCGGTGTGGATGAAGGTGGCTCAACGCGGGCCGTCGTCGCGGGAGTCGACCTGACCGCACTGGGCCGGAGGGTGGCCGATAGGGCTCGGATCATCGCCGAGGAGGCCGGGACGACGCTCAAACTGGTCCATGTCGTCGAACCGGTGGCAGAGGCCTTCATCGAGCCTTCCCTGGCCAGGCTGATGCGGGATCGTCAGACCAGGGCTGCCGAGCAACTTGCGGTCTGGTGCCGCGACCGGTCGTCGGTCGATGTCGACCTGGAAGTGGTCAAAGGATCGCCGTCCTGGGAACTGGTCGCACGTTCCAAGAATGCCGATCTGGTGGTGCTGGGTTCGTCGGCGATCGACGCCTTCACCGCGGGGCCGACGGCGCGACGGGTAGCCCGAAAGGCGACCAGTCACACCCTCCTGGTACGTCGTCAGCCCCGGGTGAGCTACCGGAAGGTCATCGTCGCCGTCGACTTTTCCGACGCCTCCAAGGTCGGGGTGGACACTGCCCTAGCCCTGTTCCCCGGAGCCGAGATCACCGTGCTCTACTCACTTCCTTCACGATTTGACCCGCTACTCACCGACGCCGGGCTGTTCAGTGAGGAGTTGGACGCAGCCAAGGGTCGGCGTCTCGATATGGCCGCGGATCGCATGGCGGAATTCACTCACCCGTGGGGTTCTCAGATCCGGACCATGATCTCCGACGGCCCCACCCTGGAGACCATCGACGAGGCGGTGCGACGACGCAACGCCGATCTGGTGGTGGTGTCCAGCCGTGGCGCTACCGCGACACGGATGGTTCTCTTGGGAACGGTCGCCGAGGGTGTGCTCGGGGCGGCCCCCTGCGATGTTCTGGTGGCCAGGGTCAAGTCGACCTTCCGTCGGCCCTGAGGCTCTCCGGTCAGGTGTTCACCGCGGGGATGGTCACCGTGAATGTGGTTCCGGTCTCGTCGGTGTCCACGGTGATGGTCCCGTTGGCTCGAGAGACGATGTTGTGTGAGGTGTGGAGCCCGAGCCCGGTTCCCTTGCCCGGTTCCTTGGTAGTGAAGAAGGGGTCGAACAGGCGATCCAACACCTCCTGGGGGATCCCGCCCCCGGTGTCCGATACGGTGACCGCCACGTCGTCACCCTGATTCGCCGCGGTGATCCGGAGGGACCCGTGGTCGCCCATGGCGTCGGCGGCGTTGTCGATGAGATTGGTCCACACCTGGTTGAGGTCGCGGCCCGGGGCGAGCACCGGCGCCAGGTCGGAGTCGAACTCGGTCTCGACCTCGATGTTGCGCAGCTTGTGCTTGAGGAGGACCAGGGTGTCCTCGATCCCCTTGGTGACCACCACCTCCTGGACCGGCGCCTGGTCGAGATAGCTGTATTCCTTGACGATCCGCACCAGCTCGGAAACTCGGCCAGCGCCGATGCCGATCTCCTCGATGAGCTGGCCTGCAGCTTCTCGAAGGGCGACGAAGCGGAGCAGATGTTTGGTGACGTCTCCCTCGGTGTGTGCCACCGACTCAGCCAGGGACTTTGTGGTCCATCCCCCCGCAACCAACGCCGGCGCCAAGTCCCAGGCGTCGTCGACCTGACGCGTGTTCAGCCATTCGGCCATCTCCTCTTCGGCGCTGGCCCGCTCGAGTGGCTTGGAGGGTGGTTCCTCCGGCTCGTGGATCAGCGGGTTGTATCCCAGTGCGGTGGCAAGTGCTCCGTTTGCCTCGATCAGGGCCTCCTGCACCCTGGCCAGCTCCTTACTGCTTCTCCCCACCGCTGCGGCCGGATTGTTGAGCTCGTGCATCAACTGAGCCGCCATCCGACCGAGCGCGGCCATCCGCTCCCCGTGTCGCAGGGTCTCTTCAGTGCTTCGGAGGCGTGAGGTGACGGTGCGGAACATGCGGCGGGCCACCCTGGGGTCTTCGAGAAGCCGATTGAAGGCGGCGGCAGGGACCCGTACGACGAGTGACCGGGTCAAGGCGCTGACGCTTGCGATCCGCGGAGCGTTGTCGAGGAGAGCAAGCTCCCCGACCACTTCGCCCGGCTTGATCCTGGCCAACTCGACGACGTGCCCGGCCTGACTGGTGGTAACAACCAGTTCCCCCTCGACCAGGACGTACATCTCTTCGCTGCGGGCGCCCTCCTCGATGATCACCGTGCCCGGGTCGAGCTCGACCTGATCCGACACATCGCACACCTCGAACAGCAGCTTCTCGGGGAGGTCGGAGAAGTAGGTGATGGAGCGGAGGATCTCGGCGGTGTTCACAATGAAGCCAGGTGTTGGTGGACGAACCGAATGGCGGTGGCCCCCTCGCCGGTGGCGCCGGCGACACGTCTGATCGACCCGTGTCGGACATCGCCGGCGACGAAGACTCCAGGCACCGATGTCTCCAGAGGAAGTGGGTCTCTCTCCACATTCCACCCCTTGAGTGGCCCCAGGTCGCTGCCCGAGAGAATGAACCCTCTTTCGTCCATTTGCACCAGCTCTCCGAGCCACTCGGTCTGGGCTTTCTGCCCGATGAAGATGAAGACGGCCCCACAGTCGACAGTCCGGCGCTGTTCGGTGTCGAGGTTTTCGATGACCAGAGACTCGAGATGATCGTCACCGATCGCCTCAACCAGCCGGGACCTGGCGAGGACCTCGACCGCCGGGTTGGCGTTCAGGTTGTCGATCAGATACTGCGACATGGTCGCTGACAGGTCGGCACTTCGGATGAGGATGGTCACCGAGTCGGTGAACCGGGTGAGGAACAACGCGGCCTGCCCTGCCGAGTTGCCGCCGCCGACGACGTACATCGGCCTGCCGCGATGAGATTCCGCCTCGATTCTCGATGTCCCGTAGTAGACACCGGCGCCGATCAGGTCGTCGAGGCCTTGGGCGGTCAGACGCCGGTAGGAGACCCCGCTGGCCACGACCAGTGCCTTGGTGGTGATCTCCGAGCCGTCGGCGAGATGGAGCACCTGAAACGGGTCCTTTCGCTCGACCCGGGTCACCGTCGCCGGCACCAGGATCTCGGCTCCGAACCGGGTAGCCTGGGTGGAAGCCCTTCTCGCCAGGTCGCTCCCGCTGATCCCCTTGGGGAATCCCAGGTAGTTCTCGATCAGGGACGATTGACCTGCCTGGCCGCCAGGGGCCGCCGACTCGATGAGCAGCGTCTTCAAACCCTCCGACGCCCCATAGACCGCGGCGGCGAGACCGGCAGGGCCGGCTCCGACGATTGCCACGTCGTAGGCGGGGTTGGTGGCGCTGGTCCGCAAGCCGATCTTCCCGGCCAACTCGGTCGAGGTCGGGTTGGCCAGAGTCTCGCCGTCGTCGAGCACGACCAGTGGGAGGTCGGCGACCGCGGTCCCGGTCGACTCGATCAGCGTGTCCGCATCCGGGTCCACCCCGACCACCAGCGACCGGTAGGGAACCTGGTTCATCGCCAGGAATGCCTTGAGTTCGTGGGCCGGTCGCGACCAAGGCTGGCTGATGATGCGGAGGCCGCCGAAGCTGGGTCGGTAGGACGCCTGCCAGTCGTCGAGGAGATCGTCGAGGATCGGGTAGAGCCGCTCGGTCGGAGGATCCCAAGGCTTCATGATGTAGTGGTCGAGCCCGATCTCGTTGATGGCGTTGATCGCCACCTCGGTATCGGCGTACGCGGTGAGCAGGGCACGTCTCGTGTTGGAGAAGAGGTCCACAGACATGCGCAGCACGTCGAGACCGGTCACACTCGGCATCCTCTGATCAGCGAGGATCAGGGCGAGTGGATCCCCGCGCAAGGCGAGCTGTTTGATGGTCTCGATGGCCTCCTCGCCGGTGTCGGCGGAGAGAAGCCGGTACTCGGCTCCGTAGCGGGCGCGGAGGTCGCGAACCACCGCGCTGAGCACTTCCGGCTCATCGTCGACGGCGAGTATCGAAGGTTTGGGATCGGTCGCCACACCACCACCTGGTTGCTTTCTAAAGGTTCGCCGCGCGCCTCAGCCGCGGTGAACCTCGACAGAAAGGTACTAGTGGTCTATCGCGTAAGTCCGGTCGCGTATTTCGGCGAGCCAGGGGCGCCG
>CAYZKF010000082.1:1997-7578 GCA_964479135.1 uncultured Acidimicrobiaceae bacterium | reverse complement strand
GACGCAGCCAGGGGCGTCGAGGGCCGGAGAGACCGCCTCATTGTTTCGCAGACGCTCCACTACGGTCTGCCCGATGCCCACGCTGGACGACGTACGGCGGATCGCCCTCGCCCTCCCTGAGGTGGAAGAAAGGCCTTCCCACAGGGACTGGCGGGTGAGGAACAAGCCGGTCGTCTGGGAGCGACCGCTTCGTCAAGCGGATTACCAGGCCCTCGGTGATGACGCCCCTCAGGGAACCATCGTCGGGATCAGGGTCCCCGAAGTCGCCGACCAGCAGGCCCTCGTCCAGTCGGGCCCCGAAGCGGTCTTCATCACCCCCCACTTCGAAGCGTGGCCCGCGGTCCTCGTCGACCTGGATCGGATCTCGGTTGAGGAGCTCACCGAGCTGATCGTCGACGCCTGGCTGACTCAGGCACCTAGACGGCTCTCCAAACCATGGCTGGAGACCCACCGCCACGCCGGCGAGGGTTGAGAGCCGTGTCAGAGACCGATGTCGTCGTGGTCGGCTCGTTGAATCACGATCTCACCGTGGTCGTCCCCCATCACCCCGTCCCGGGGGAGACTGTCCTCGGAACCGACCATTTCACCGGGGCCGGAGGCAAAGGTGCCAACCAGGCGGTGGCCGCGGCCCGTCTCGGGGCCGGAGTCGCCATGATCGGCAAGGTGGGAGCCGATGACCACGGTCGGCTCCTCGTCACCACCCTGGACGATGCCGGGGTCGACACCGATGCGGTCGAGACCGACCCGGGCACAGCCACCGGGCTGGCGGTGATCACTCTCGACGCCAACGGGGAGAACGCCATCGTGGTCAGTCCCGGGGCCAACCAATGTCTGGATTCGCTGCAGGTGGGGCGACACACCGGTCTGCTCGGTGGCGCAAAGGTGTGTCTCGCCCAACTCGAGGTTCCGGTGGAATCGGTGACCGCGGCCGCTCGAGCGAGCCCGGGGATCTTCGTTCTCAATCTGGCGCCGGCTCTACCCGTCCCCGAGGATCTGCTCCACCAGGTCGATGTCCTGGTGGTCAATCGGCCCGAGCTGGCCTCACTGACCGGGACCGACGACCCGGCGTCGATGAACACGATCAGCGGGCCATCGGCAGTGGTGGTCACCCTCGGCCCTGATGGCGCCGCCTTCACCACCGACCGGTTGGTGAGCGGATGGGTTGCCCCCAAGGTGGATGTCGTGGACACCTCCGGTGCCGGTGATGCCTTCTGCGGTGCCTTGGCCGCGGCATTGGCCACCGGTCTCGACCTGAAGGATGCGGTCCGCCGGGCGGTCGCCGCGGGAACCCTGGCCACCACCAAGGCCGGGGCTCAGGCTTCGATGCCGGCGCCCGACGACGTCGAGGCCATTCTCGAGAGGGTCCGTCGCGCATAGCGGTCTCCACTACCTGAGGTTGGATCGAACCCTCCGCTGCTGCGAGTAGCCTCCCCCCATCGCCCGGCCGATCATCATCGACACCGACCCAGGACAGGACGACGCGGTAGCCATCCTCACCGCGTTGGCTTCACCTGAGGAGCTGGAGGTCCTGGCCCTGACCGCAGTGGCGGGCAATGTTCCCCTCGATCTGACAGTGACCAACTCGTTGAAGCTCGTCGAGCTGGCCGGGCGGACCGAGGTCCCGGTCTACCGGGGGTCGGCCCGACCCATGGTCAATACCCTGGTAACCGCGGAGTACGTACACGGCCCCACCGGGCTCGACGGAGCTGACCTGCCGCCCCCCACGATCACCGAAAGCCCGGGGCACGCCGTCGACAGGATCGTCGAGCTGGTGATGAGCCACGACCAAGTGACCCTGTGCACCCTCGGCCCATTGACCAATATCGGGCTCGCCCTGGTTCGGGAACCAGCGATGGCGGGGAGGGTCCGGGAGCTGGTGATGATGGGAGGTGGCTTCTTCGAGGGTGGCAACACCACACCGGCGGCAGAGTTCAATGTCTACGTCGACCCCCATGCCGCCCATCTCGTCTTCACCAGCGGGATCCCGGTTGTGATGATGCCCCTCGACGTCACCCACAAGGCCCTGGCCACCCCCGACCGTCTACAGAAGTTCCTCGACATCGGCTCACGGGCAGGTGACGCGGTCCACGGGATGCTCGACTTCTACGACCGGTGGGACATGGAGAAGTATTCGACTCCCGGCGCCCCGGTCCACGATGCCGCGGTGATCGCCTATCTCCTCGAGCCCGAGATCTACCAAGGCAAGAACGTCTACGTCGAGGTGGAGACCGCGCCCGGCTCGACTCAGGGGATGACGGTGATCGACTGGTGGGGAGTGACCGACGGAGAGCCCAATGCCCTGGTGATGAATCAGGTCGACGCCGATCGTTTCTTCGACCTCCTGGGAGAGCGGATCGGAAGGCTCTGACTTCGGCCGATTAGGTTGCCCCCGACTGAGGAGGCTGAATGCGACCGGAGGACATCTCCAAGATCTCCCTGCCCACCGACCCGAGGGCAGAGCCAAACGGTCGACGAGTCTTTTTCACTGTCTCCCGAGCCGACATCGATGACGACCGGTACCACCGGGCCATCTGGATCCACGACGAGGAGGGCGCCCGACCATTCACCTCGGGACCCGGTGACACCAATCCGAGATGGTCCCCCGATGCCAAGACACTGGCCTTTCTCCGTACCCCTGACGGATCGAAGCACGCTCAGCTGGCGGTGATGCCGGTGGCCGGCGGTGAGGCCCGGGTGCTCACCGATCTTGCCTACGGGCTCGAGGCGGTGGAATGGTCACCCGACGGCAGCCGGATCCTGGTGGTGGGCGTCACTCCTTCTGAGGAGTGGGAGGACGTCGACGAGGACGAGCGCACCCGCCGTCCTCGTCGGATCACCACGGTCCCGTACCGGTATGACCAGCGAGGCTGGCTCGATGATCGACGGAGACATCTCTGGTTGATCGACCCGAGCGGAGACGACCAGCCGAAATGTCTCACCCCCGGAGACTTCGACGAGGAGTTCCCGGCATGGTCCCCGGACGGGTCGAAGATCGCCTTCATCACCGATCGCGACCCGAGACGTGGGCTGGTCGCCGGAAAAGATGTGTACGAAGTGGAGGCGGCCACCGGTGAGCAGACCCGGGCCATGCCCCGAGGATGGTGGTCCTCGCTCTCCTACCGCCCCGACGGTGTCCTCCACGCCCTGGGCAGCCCGGGCGCCGAATACCCCGCCATCTCGTGTCTCCATCGGGTCGAACCCGACGGGTCGGTGACCAACCTCACCGCGTCTCTCGACCGCGGCTCGACATCCCTCGCCGCCGGCGAGCCCTTCATCCGCTGGGACGGGGACACCGCCCTGGTTGGTTTGGAACGGTCGGGGGCGTTCGGTGTTGTCCGGGTTCCGCCTGACGGTGAGCCATCCCCCGACATCGACGACGAGTGCCAGATCAGCGGGCTCGACGTCGAGGGAGGTCGTCTCGTCTTCACCGCGATCATGCCGGACAACCCCGGAGAGGTTGGGGCCTACTCCCCGGGCCATGAGGAGCTGCTCACCAGTCTCAACGCCCCCGCCGACCTGGGAGTGCTCCTCCCAGAGCAATTCACCGTGCCTTGTGAAGGTGGCGAAACCGAGCTCGATGTTTGGGTGATCCTCCCCGAAGGCGACGACGTGGTCCCCATCCTCCTCAACATCCATGGGGGGCCGGCCTCCCAATACGGGCACGCCTTCTTCGACGAGTTCCAGGTTTACGCCTCGGCGGGCTACGGGGTGGTCTACTGCAACCCGAGAGGCTCCGCCGGCCGGGGACACTCGTTCCTGCGCGCGGTGACCGGTGAAGGTTGGGGAGTGGTCGACCTCGCCGACATCAGGGTGGCGGTTTCCGCTGCCCTGGAACGTTATGACCGGCTCGATCCTGATCGGATGGGGATCATGGGCGGCTCTTACGGCGGGTTCCTCACCGCCTGGGTTATCGGCCACGAGGACCGGTGGAAGTCGGCGGTGGTGGAACGTGCCCTGATCTCGTGGCCCAGCTTCTCGGGGACCTCGGACATCGGAGGGGTGTTCCCTCACAGTTATACCGGCATCGACTACCCCGACGCCTGGCAGACCTGGTGGGAGATGAGCCCCCTCTCGCTGGCCGATCAGGTCACCACCCCCACCCTGATCCTCCACGCAGAGGACGACTACCGTTGTCCCATCGAACAGGCCGAGCAGTATTTCATGGCACTGCTCCGCAACGGGACCCCGACCGACCTCCTCCGATTCCCCGGCGAAGGCCACGAGATGAGCCGGAGCGGCCAGCCCCGCCACCGCATAGAGCGCTTCAACGCAATCCTCGCCTGGCACGACAGGCACCTCAAGGGGTAAGGGTGGGTCAGCAACCTCAGGTTGCTGGGGCGCGTATACGGCCCCAAATCTCTCGAGTTCGCGGTGATCCGGAGTCGGCCTTCAAACTGGAGACAGTTGGTTGCGCTGTGCGGTTCCCACTACCTGAGAGGTTCGAGGCTTCCCTCTGCCGTATATTCACCCGGAGTGCCCGCGTTCCTGTTCACCGATATCGAGGGGAGCACCCGACTCTGGGAGGAGCATCCCGAGGAAATGCGGTCGGCCCTTGCTGAACACGACGCCATCCTCCGCTCGGCCGTCGAAGACAACAGTGGTTCGGTGGTCAAGACCACAGGCGACGGGATGCTGGCAGCCTTCCCCACAGCAGCCGCCGCGCTTGCAGGGTCGCTGGATGCACAGGTGGCGCTGGAAGCGAGAACCTGGGGTGCCGTGCCGATCCGGGTACGGATGGGGGTCCATCTCGGCGACTCAGAGGAGAGGGCAGGGGACTACTTCGGCCCGGCGGTGAACCGGGCAGCACGGATCATGGCTGCCGGACACGGCGGCCAGATCCTCGTCTCCGAGGTTGCAGTTGCCGCTGCCGGAGGCGCCCTTCCCCAGGGGCTCGAGTTGCTCGATCTCGGTTTCCACCGTCTCAAGGACCTGACCCTCCCCGAACGTCTCTTCCAAGTCCTTCATCCCGGGCTGGGCGTCGACTTCCCGCCGCCGGTGACCCTGGACGCCCGCCCCAACAACCTCCCGACCCAGGTCTCGGAGTTCTTCGGCAGATCGTCGGAGCTCGCCGCCATCCAGGAGATGCTCGCCGATCCGATGGTCCGGCTGATCACTCTCACCGGGCCCGGCGGATCAGGGAAGACGAGGCTCGCCATCCAGGTCGCCGCCGAGGGGGTCGACCGATACGCAGACGGCGTCTACTTCGTGGACATCTCCCAAGAACGCCAGCCCCAGGCGGTCTACGAGGCGATGGTCCGAGCGATAGCAGTGTCCGGCGCAACCGAAGGGGAGGCACTACAGACCTTGAAGGCCCGGCTTCGAGACCGGGAGATGCTCGTCGTCCTCGACAACTTCGAACAGGTGACCGAGGCCGCCTCGGGGATTGCCGAGCTCTTGCAGGCCTGCCCTTCACTCAACGTCATCGTCACCAGCCGGGAGGCTCTCCGGGTCAGGGCGGAGCGGACATTCCCGGTCCCACCGCTCGAGCTCCCCACTCCCGGCTTGCTTCTTCCCGAGATCGCAGCCACCGAGGCGATCCAGTTGTTCACCGACAGGGCGCGGGCGGTGCTCCCCGAGTTCG
>CAYZKF010000082.1:0-1987 GCA_964479135.1 uncultured Acidimicrobiaceae bacterium | reverse complement strand
AACTCACCGAGGACAACGTGACAACGGTGGCCGAGATCTGCGCCCGGCTCGACGGTCTGCCACTGGCCATCGAGCTAGCCGCAGCCCGCCTCAACGTCTTCTCCCCAAGCGAGTTGCTCGAACGTCTGGGGAACCGTCTCGACCTGATCGGCGGGGGGAGCCGGGACCTGCCGGAGCGTCAGCGCACCCTCCACAACACCATCGACTGGAGTTATGACCTCCTCGACGAGGTCGAGCGCCAGGTCTTCGAGCTGATGTCGTTGTTCACCACCGCCCAGCTGATAACGGTCGAGTCGGTGGCAAAGGCACTAGACCTCCCCGATCCACTCGGGCCTCTGGCGTCCCTGGTTGACAAGAGCCTGGTCCGAAGTGAGGAATCGGGGGAGACGCGACGGTTCTCGATGCTCCGCACCATCCGGGAGTATGCATCGAGCCGTCTGGCCGAGGACCCCCCAAGAGAAGCCGCGGCGAGAAGAGCCCACGCCGAGGTCTTCACCGCGCTGGCTCATGAGTTACGAAGCGGGTTGAGTGGGTCCCAGCGCCAGCGAACCCTTGCCCAGCTGGAAGCCGACAACGGCAACCTGCGCTCGGCATGGCATCACTGGGTCGGGATCGGCGACCTGGAGAACCTCTACCTCCTTCTCGACGGGCTTTGGGCGCTACTCGATGCCAAGGGCTGGTACCACACCGCAATCGAGTTGGCCGGGGACCTTCTCCACCTGATCTCGACCAAGGAGCCTTCATCAGAACTCGCCGCCGAGGAGATGACACTGCGGACCAGTCTGGCAAGAGCCCTTATGGCGGTTTACGGGTGGGGGCCCGAGGTAGAGGAGACCTTCCACAGGATCGCCGCGGATCTGGAGGAAGTCGAAGCGTCGGCGGTTCAGAGATTCCCGGTCCTACGAGCTCTGTCCAGCTACTACCTCAATCTGACTCGATTCGAAATGGGGGCCGAGATAGGCCGCCAAATCCTCGAGTTGGCAGCCGCCGAAGGTGATCCCGCCATGGAGATCGAGGGTCTAGTCGTTTCCGGCACATCGAGGATGTTCATGGGAAACCTCGCTGAGGGCCTGGCGATGCTCGACGAGACAATCGCCCGTTTCGACCCCTCGATCCATGGCTCGAGCAGGTACCGGTTGGGACCCAGCCCAGGGGTAGTCGCCGGGTTCGCCGCCGGCCTGACCCGCTGGCAGATGGGCGAGCTCGAACGGGCCCGGGTTCACGTCACCGAGGCCCTCGATCTGGCTCGATCCCTGGGTCACCCGATCAGCCTGGCCTACGCCCTCTATCACTTCGGATTCTTCTCCTTCAACAGTCACCACTTCGACGCCACGCGGACCTGCGCCGCCGAGCTCGCCGCCGTCGCCAGGAAAAACGAATACCCGATCTGGCAGGCATTGGCCGAGGTTCTCGACGGAGTCGCTCTCACCGGGTTGGGCCACACCGAGGAAGGATTCAAGAAGACCGAGACCGGGATAGTGCTCTACCAGAGTCTGAGCACACCACCGGTCTTCTGGCCGATGATCCTCGGACTGCGTGCAATTTCCATGGCCGCTGCCGGTGATCCGGTCCGCGCCTTGTCGCTGGTCGAAGAGGCCATTGAGCTCTCGGGTGGGATCGAGAGCGGTGCCAACCTGGAGCTGGCCATATTCCGGGGCGACATCCTCGGTCTCCTGCCCGACCCCGATGTCGACCGGATAGCCGAATCGTACGAGCTGGCCGCTGGGACCGCCGAACAAGTCGGGTTCAGGACCACCCATCTCCAAGCCCTCAACCGCCTGGTGCAGCTCAACCGCTCCATTGGGCGCGACCCTGACGGTGCCGAAGAGTTGCTCGCCATTTACGGGACCTTCACCGACGGGTTGGACGAACTGGACCTAGCCATCGCCCGGGACCTGCTCGGGCTCACCGCCACATAGTGCCCCGACCACCAACGTTCGCCGCGTTCAGGCCGGCCAGATGACGTCGCTGGCTGCGTCCTCGTCCT
>CAYZKF010000081.1:0-7596 GCA_964479135.1 uncultured Acidimicrobiaceae bacterium | reverse complement strand
CGAGGGAGCGCAGCGACCGAGCGACCTAGGGAAATACCCCGCGGACCAGCTTGGCGTCGGCGACCCTTCTTATCCCCTTGATGAGGGCGGCGGTCCTCATATCGACGTTTTCGCTGATGGCGATGGAGTGGACGTCGTCGAACGCCCGGGTCATGATCTCGCGAAGCCGAGCCACCACCTCGTTCTCGGTCCAGAAGTACTTCTGGACATCCTGGACCCATTCGAAGTAAGAAACGGTTACCCCACCGGCGTTGGCCAGGATGTCGGGGACGATGAACACCCCCCGCTCCCTGAGGATGTCGTCGGCCTCCAAGGTCATCGGGTTGTTGGCCCCCTCGATGACCACCTTGGCCTTGACCTCGGCGGCGTTGCCCTTGTTGAGGACACCCTGGACGGCCGCGGGTACCAGGATGTCGACATCGAGGCCGAAGACGTCGTTCCCGTCGATGTGGTCGGCGTCGGGATAACCCTCCAGGAGTCGGTTTTCGTCGACCCATTTCGACGCGGCCGCCACATCGATCCCGTCGGGGTTGTAGATCGCCCCGGAGATGTCCGACACCGACACCACCTTGAGACCGGCCTGGTCGGCTGCGGTCGCCGCGTAGAGGCCGACATTCCCGAACCCGTGTATCGCCACCGTGGCCCCGGCTGCGTCGAATCCGGCGACGTTGGCCGACTGGGGAACCAGGAAGATGAGCCCGCGGCCGGTTGCCTCCCGTCGGGCGATCGAACCTCCGAGGGCGGGGGGCTTTCCGGTGACCACCGCCGGCACGGAGTGTCCCACGTGCTGCGAGTAGGTGTCCATCAGCCAGGCCATCACCTGCTCGTTGGTCCCCAGGTCAGGAGCGGGGACATCGGTTTCGGGGCCGATGACGTTGATTATCTCCATGGTGAACCGCCTGGTGACCCTTTGCAGCTCGGCACGGGATAGTCCCATCGGGTTGATCCTGACCCCACCCTTGGCGCCGCCGAAAGGGACACCGACGATGGCGCACTTCCAGGTCATCAACATCGCCAGGGCGCTCACCTCACCGAGATCGACGTCCGGGGCGTACCGGATCCCCCCTTTGGTAGGTCCCATCGTGGTCAAATGCTGGACCCGGTAGCCGAAGATGGTCTCCACCTTGTTATAGCTGTCGTGGCGAAAGGGGAAGCTGACCACAGTCGCCTTCTGAGGCACCCTCAACCGGTCTCCGATATTGGCGTCGAGCCCGATCAGGTTGGCCACCCGGTCGAACTGACCGACCGCCTCGTGATACATCGGCGAGTCGAACTCGTTACCGACCTGCAATAGGTTCTCCCTTGGTCAACACCGGCATCCTATTGGCTGGGCTCGATCTGGGGTGGGAGCCGAATCTGTCGGTCCCGGGCCGTAGGTTCTCCCCTATGAGCGAATACTTCGACCCCCAGGAAATCTTCACCGACCCGGTCGCCTATCTCGGCAGGTTCGGAATCGAGGCCGTTGTCGTCGACCGGCCGGTCTTGTCCGAAGCCGCCTGACCTCTACGATCGCACCTGTGACCATGACCGAGTCGCGGATCGGTCTCGAAGACTGGCCGGCGGCGATCGAGCGGACCGACGGCCGTCAGATGGTGGTGGCCGGCCCCGGAACCGGGAAGACCGAGTTCCTGGTGAGACGGGTGGCCCACATCCTCGAGTCGGGCAAGGCCAAGCAGGACGAGATCGTGGTCCTCTGCTTCTCGCGACGGGCGGCTGGGGCATTGAGGGCCAGGATCGAAGACCTGGTCGGTGGCACCGGGTTGCCCGTCGATGTGGCCACCTTCCACTCTCTGGCCCTCCGGATCGGCGAGACCATCGACGATGGGCCGCCCCCAACTCCTCTCACCACCCCCGAGCAGATCGACTTCGTCGCTCGGACCCTGGCCCAGGAAGACCCCGACACCTGGCCGACCGTCTATCGGGGGATACTCGGCTCCCGGGCTTTCGCCTCCGAGGTCGCCGACTTCATGATGAGGTGCTCGGAGCGGCTCCTCACCCCGAACGGGCTCGCCGATTTGGCCCGGGACAGATCCGATTGGCGAGGGCTCCCCGGACTCTATCGGCGGTACCTCGCCCGTCTCGAGGAGGCGGGCCGGACCGACTACGGAGTCCTCCTCGCCAGTACCGTGGCCAGCCTGTCTGGCGCTCGGGGCCGGGAGCTGTCCGACCGGTACCGGTATGTCCTGGTCGACGAGTATCAGGACACCACCCCGGCCCAGGCCGAGATGGCCCGACTGCTCAGCGCCAACCACGGCAACCTGACCGTCGCCGGTGACCCCTACCAATCGATCTATTCGTTCCGTGGCTCGGAGTTGGCCAACATCGCCGACTTCTCCGCAGCCGGAGCCGAGCGGCTCGTGCTCACCCAGAGCTTCCGGGTGCCGGAGGAGATCATGACATCGGCTCTCAGGGTGGTGGCGGGCGCCGACCTACCCGGGGCTGCCGGCCCGGTCATCCCCGCGTCACACCCGGGCCGAATCGAGGCTCATGTATTCGACCAGGAGACCGCCGAGGCCGAGTGGATCGCCGCCGAGGTCGAACAGGCCATCCTCGTCGGCGGAATCCGGCCGTCGGAGATCGCCGTGCTCCTCCGTTCCAAGAAGGAGTTGCTCGACGAATTGTCAAGGGCCCTCGACCGGAGAGGCATACCCCATGATCCGCCGGAGAGCCGGCTGGTCGACCACCCCGCGGTGGGCCTGATCAGGGACGTGGTAACCGTGGCCCTCACCGGGGGGTCGCTCCCCACCACCACCGCGGTCGAGTCGGCGTCGGCCGACCGGGCGATGCGCCGCGTCCTCCTCGGCCCGGCGGTCGGGTTGGCGCTGGGGAAAGAACGGAGCCTGCTCCGGGCCCGACGGCGCACCTGGGAACCCTGGGCACATGTCATTGCCGAGCGACTCCACGACCGACCCGGTCTGACCAGCCTGCTCTCCGACCATGGCTGGGCGTCGGGACAACCGGCCACCGATGGGTTCTGGCATCTCTGGACCACCCTCGAGGGGATCGACGAACTGGTCGATGATCCAGATCGTGGCGACTGGAGACAGGCCTGGGCTGCCTTCGCCCAGACCCTGGCCAGACAAGCCGAGCGTGACCCTTCGGTCACCCTCGCCGAATACTTCGCCCTGACCGACGACGAAGACTTCGAGGCCGACCCGATGATCACCGTTCACCTGCCCGGCGACCGGGTCACCCTGACCACCCTCCACCAGGCCAAGGGGCTCGAGTTCGAGATGGTGATAATCGCCAATGCCACCGAGGGCACGTTCCCCGATCTGAGACGGAGTCGAAAGATGCTCCGGCCCGAATTGCTGGCTGCCGAGCGAACCACCGACCCTCTCGCCCAACATGTCTTTCAGGTCCAAGAGGAGATCAGGCTGGCCTACACCGCGATGACCCGGGCCAGGTCGCGTGTGGTCTGGACTGCCACCCAGGCAGGTGGAGACCTGGGAGAGCGACGACCGTCGAGGTTCCTGGTGGCCGCCTCGGGAAAGGCGCTCAACGACCTGGGCCCACCCGGGGAGAGCGACCGCGATCCGATCACCCTGGTCGAGGCGGAGACCATGCTTCGGCGGTGGCTGCTCGATCCGACCGTCCCCGCGGTCAATCGACTGGCCGCCCTCACCATGCTGGCCGGGCACGACGGGGGGTGGTGGAGGCCGCGACGCTTCCCCGGAGTCGCCGAGCCCGGTCCCGATCGCCCGATAAACAGTGACACCGTGCGTCTGTCACCGAGCCAGGCCGGGGCATATCAGACCTGCCCCCGCCACTACGCCCTGGAGAAACGTCTCCGGATCGGGGACTCGGACTCTCCCTACGCCCGGTTCGGCACCCTCATCCATACCACTTTGGAGAGGGCGGAGAGCGAGGTTCTGGGGAGCGGTGCCCGACACGCCCAGCTGAGCCGCGCCCTGGAGATCCTCGGGGAGGTTTGGGAGGATGCCGACTTCGGGACCCCGGCCCTCAACGAAGCGTGGCTCAAGAAAGGCGGCGAGCTTCTCGAGAAGCTGTACACACGGTGGCCCGGAACCGGCGTCCCCATCGACCTGGAGCGTGAGGTCACCGCCGAGATCGGGGGTGTCGTCTGGAAGGGTTATGTCGACCGGGTGGAACAGGTCGCCGGTGGTCTGGCGGTAGTGGACTACAAGACCTCCACCAGCCCTGTAACTCAGGAGGAGGCCGCCGGGTCGATCCAACTCGCCTTCTACGCAATGGCGGTCGGTGCCGAGGGCCAACCCGTGGTCGACGCCCAGTTCTGGTACCCGAGGTCGCGAGCACAGTCGGTGTCGGTGGTCGGTCTCGACATGTCGAGGCTGTCCGAAGTCGAGGACGGAATGGCAGGGATCACCGAGGGGGTGGTTTCCGAGCAATGGGACCCCCGGGTGGGGAGTCACTGTTCCCGTTGCTCGTTCCGGATGACCTGTCCGGAGTGGCCAGAAGGCAAAGGAGCCTATCTGCCATGAGCGAGATCGTCCCGTCCCCGGAGCAGCAGGCGATCCTCGACCTCGGACTGACCTCGATCAAAGTCAGGGCCGGGGCTGGTACCGGCAAGACCACAACCGTGGCCCTGGTCATCGCCAACCTCATCTCCAACCACGGGGTTGATCCCGAGCAGGTGTTGGGGATCACCTTCACCAACAAGGCGGCCTCCGAGCTCGCCGACCGGGTCAGGTCCACAATCGGGGTGATCGACCCCGGGCGCCAGGCCGAAGTGCACACCTACCACGGATTCGCTGCCCAAGTCCTCTCCGAGTTCGGTGCTCTCGCCGGTGTCGACACCAGGGCGAAGGTGATCACTCCGACCTTCTCCAGGCAACTACTCAGTGAGATCTTCTACAGCCGTGGCTTCGAACACCTCGACCTGACCCAGACCCGAACCCTCGACCGCATCCGGAAGCTGGGTGACAGGATTGGCGACCACCTCCTCTCCCCAAGCGATCTGCTCGGGCTCGAAGGCGATGATCCTGTGTCGGCGGGGAGGAAGGAGATGGCCACTGTCCTCGCCGCTTATGACCAGGAGAAGCGGCGCCTGGGGGTGGTCGACTTCGCCGACCTGGTCACCTTGTCGACCGGAATCGTCACCCGGCACCCCGAGCTGGCCCAACTCATCCGTGATCGGTACCGGGTGGTGGTCCTCGACGAATATCAGGACACCAACCCGGCTCAACGAACACTGCTGGTGGAGATATTCGGCGGAGGGTTTCCGGTGATCGCGGTCGGTGACGAGGATCAGACCATCTACGAGTGGCGGGGCGCATCGGCGGAGAACTTCGAGCAGTTCGGGACACACTTCCCCACACCCGAGGGCAACCCCGCCCACCTTCGAGGGCTCACCCTCAACCGGCGATCGACCCAGAGGATCCTCGACATCGCCAACCAGGTCCGTCTCCGGGCCAACCCCGAAGGAGACCCTCTGACCTCGTCCCTCGCCGAAGACCAGGCCAGCGAGGTGAGGACCCACTGGTCCAACGACGCCATCGATGAGGCGGAGTGGATCGCAAATACCTTCGAGCGTCTCAACGATGGCGGGCTTCCCTGGAGGGAGATGGCGGTGCTGCTCCGCAAGAACAAGGACTTCGCGGTCATCGTGGAGACCCTGGCGAGACATGAGATCCCCGTGGAGGTGGCCAATGTCGGCGGCCTGCTCTCTGTCCCCGAAGTTGCCGACCTGAGGGCCTGGCTCACCGTTCTCGAGAACCCCGGCGATTCTGTGGCCCTCACCGACATCCTGATGGGGAGTCGGTATCGGCTCGGCTTTGCCGATCTCGCACCCTTGGTGAGGCGAGCCTCTTCCGATCACCAGCCCGACGCCGGAGAGGACGAACCCACTCCGGTCACCCTGATCGAAGCCATCGAAGAGACCGATGACATCGTCGACCTGCGTCCCGAGGCGCGAGAAGCCCTCACCGACTTTCACACCGTGTACCGACGAGCCCTCCTCGAATGTCAGGGTCTGACACTGGTCGAGGTGTGTCGGCTCATCCTCGACCTCACCGGGGCGTGGCGTGACATCGAGGCCCTCCCCCGGGCCCAACGTCTCACCGCCCGACTCAACCTCTACCGACTTCTCGACCTGGCCGAGGATTGGAGCCCTCTGCGGGGTCGTCCGTCGTTGCAGGCCTTTCTCGAGTATCTGGCCACCACCGAAGAAGAGGCTTCCGACGAACTCGACTCCGCCCGTCTCTCCGGAGAGGACGCGGTAACCCTGGTGACCATCCACCGGGCCAAAGGTCTCGAGTGGGACACCGTTGCCCTTCCCACGGTCACCGCGGGCAACTTCCCTTCGTCCAGCCAGATGTTCGCCAACCCCTTGAAGTTCTCCGAGCACGTTCCAGCCGGGTTGCGGATCGACGGAGTCCTCGACGGCATCCCCTTGGACGTGGAGGCCTACACCACCCATCTGCGCGCCTCCCACAACCAGCAGGAGTGGCGGGTGGCGTACGTCGGTGTCACCCGGGCGAGACGACGGCTCTACCTATCGGGTGCCTACTGGTACGGCAGCCCGGAGCCGACGAAAAGCCCCAAGAAGCCATCACCGCTATGGGAGTTGGTCAACCAACACACCGGCTCCGTGCCCACCCTCCCCGAGCCATCCTCGCGTCCCCCGCTGATCCGTCTCGGTGACGACCGGGGCGCTCCCGACCCGCTCTTCGCCGACGGGTGGGAGGACGCCGCCCGGTCGGCGCTCGCCGACCCGGCGATGGCGAAGACCACCGCCAAGCGACTCGGCATCGAAGACGAGCTCCACCACCTGGTGGAGACCCTGGATGATCGGCTATACGCTCTCGCCGAGCCGGAGGAGACCGCCCCGGAGCCATCCCGCCACGTGGTATCGGTGACCGGACTGGTCACCTACGCCCAATGCCCCAAGCGGTTCTATTGGAGCGACATCGACCCCCTCCCCCGCCGGGCCAACCCGGCGGCGACCAGAGGGACCGAGATCCATCGTCAGATCGAGCTGCATCAACGGGGAAAGGTTCCCCTCGACCTCGTCGACCTGGAGCTCTACGACGTGGTCGAGCCCGACGGCGGCGGCCCGGGTGCCTACGCCACCTATCTGGCATCCCGGTTCGCCGGTCGCCAGGCGACCCTGGTCGAGGCACCTTTCTCCTTCGAGTGGGACACCGGCCACCGGGTTCGTGGGCGGATCGACGCGGTATACGTCGAAGAGGGCAACTGGGAGGTGGTCGATTTCAAGAGTGGTCGCCCCCGCCAAGACCCGGCGCGTATCGTCCAGCTCCAGGCTTATGCGGTGGCGGTCAACGAGGTCGACTTTGGCATCCCTCGACCCGAGGAGGTCACAGTGACCTTCGCCTATCTGGGTGGCGGTGGTTCCGAGATGTCCTACCAGGCGGATCACGTCTGGGTCGACGACGCCCGCCACTCTCTCAACCGGCTGCTCGCCGGGATCGACGAGGAGGCCTACCAAGAGCAACCCGGCGATTGGTGCCATGACTGTGACTTCCTCCGCTTCTGCGGCCCGGGTCGGGAGAGGGTGGCTCGGTGACCATCTTGGCCACCATCCACTCGGTCGTGGCCGGGATCTCGGCGCCGGTGTTGGGGTACGCGATCGGCATCGTGCCCACCGCGGTCTGG
>CAYZKF010000080.1:0-7677 GCA_964479135.1 uncultured Acidimicrobiaceae bacterium | reverse complement strand
ATGAGGATCATGATGCGGACGCTCAAAGCCGTCTTCGTCGAGCGAGGCGACTAAGTGCCCCCCTCCGTAAGTAGGTGGGTGCACCTACTTACGCCGGAGAGCACTAAGCCAGCGGTCGCCCGGCCGCTCGGGGTACGGGGTACCGGGTACGGGGTACCCTCCTCGAGCCATGGACCGCAAGAGCGCAGCCGAGCAGGCCTTCGCCACCGTCGAGGGTCAACTCAGGGAGATCTCGGTTTGGATGTACCACAACCCGGAGCTGGCGTACGCCGAGCACGAGTCCTCCCTCCGGCTTTCCTCGTTTCTCGGCGACCACGGGTTCACCGTCACCTACCCGGCCCACGGTCTGGAGACCGCGTTCGAAGCCACCGTCGGCGCGACGGGACCCCGAGTGGTCATTTGTTGTGAATACGACGCCCTCCCCGAAGTCGGCCACGCCTGTGGGCATAACATCATCGCCACCGCCGCCCTCGGCGCCGGAGTCGCCCTCTCCGGACTCGCCGACCAACTGGGGATAAGGGTCACCGTCCTCGGAACTCCCGCCGAGGAAGCAGGGGGAGGCAAGGTGGATCTGATCGAGGCCGGCGCCTTCGAGGATGTTGCCGCAGCGATGATGGTCCACCCGGTGTGGAAGGACGACGTGGTCGATCCGGCATTCTCGCCATCCAGTCCTTCGTCGTCGAATACCACGGTAAAGAGGCACACGCGGCCGGAGCCCCACAGTTGGGGGTCAACGCCCTCGACGCCTTCGTCCAGGCCTACAACAACATCTCGACCCTCCGCCAGCAACTCCTCCCCAGCGACCGCATCCACACCAGGATCAGTCATGGTGGCGAGGCGGCCAACATCATCCCGGCATACACCCGGTCGGAGTGGATGATCAGGGCGACCACCAAGAACCGCCTCGAGGAGCTGGTGGCACGGTCCCGGGCATGTATCGAGGCAGCGGCCACCGCAACCGGGTGCAGTGTGGAGATCACCGCCGACAACCACCCCTATGTCGAGATGCGGACCAACCAGGTGATCGCCGACATATATATGGTCAACTCAGAGGCACTGGGCCGCCCCATGCGGCGGTTCGCCGATTTAGAGGACAAGTCGACCGGCTCCTCCGACATGGGCAACGTCAGCCAGGTGGTTCCCTCGCTTCATCCCGGGATCCATGTCGACTCGGGAGGGGCGTCCAACCATCACCCCGGGTTGCCGCAGCCACCATCACCCCGTCAGGTGAGCAGGCTCTCCGCGACGGTGCCCTCGCCATGGTCTGGACCATCATCGACATGGCCGAGCAGCGATTCGCTGTAAGGGTGATGTGCCCCTGCGAAGCGGGGGGACAATGTTCCCACTGCGGGCGGGGACATGAGCGGTCCGTCGTCTCGCAAACGGGGGGGGACATCAGACAGGTACGCTCGGGAGATGACCCACAAACAGATCGCGCAGCAAGCCTTCGAGACTGTCGAAGCCGAGCTCAGGGAGATCTCCCACTGGATGTATGAGAACCCGGAGATCGGATATAAGGAGTACCAGTCGTCACAGAGGCTCGCCGGCTTCCTCGGAGGGCATGGGTTCTCGGTCGCCTACCCGGCCCATGGTCTCGACACCGCTTTCGAAGCCACCGTGGGCTCGTCGGGACCCCGAGTGGTCATCTGTTGTGAATACGACGCCCTCCCCGAAGTCGGCCACGCCTGTGGGCACAACATCATCGCCACCGCCGCCCTCGGCGCCGGAATCGCCCTCGCCGGACTCGCCGACCAACTGGGGAT
The DNA here is from genome assembly GCA_964479135.1 of uncultured Acidimicrobiaceae bacterium. Lineage (GTDB taxonomy): Bacteria > Actinomycetota > Acidimicrobiia > Spongiisociales > ZC4RG35 > ZC4RG35. The sequence goes on along the minus strand of CAYZKF010000080.1, from coordinate 5,914 downwards.
CAGGGTCACCGTCCTCGGCACCCCCGCCGAAGAAGGAGGTGGCGGGAAGGTGGAGTTGATCAACGCCGGCGCCTTCGAAGACGCCGCGGCTTCGATGATGATCCACCCCAGTCCGTACGACGAGCTCGACCCGTCCTTCCAGGCGAGAGAGTCCTACTCGGTGGAGTATTTCGGCAAGGAGTCCCACGCCGCCTTCGCCCCCCATGCCGGGGTCAACGCCCTCGACGCCTTCGTCCAGGCCTATCTCAATGTGGCCACCCTCCGCCAGCACCTCCTCGGAGGCGATCGGGTTCATTGCATCATCGACCAAGGGGGGGACGCCTCCAACATCATCCCCGCCTACACCCGGTCGAGTTGGGGCATCCGGTCGGAGTCCAACGAACGTCTCCAGGAGTTGGTGCCCAAGGTGCTCGCCTGTTTCGAAGCGGCCGCGGTGTCGTCGGGTTGCCGCGTGGAGATCACTGCCATGGACCATCCTTATCTCAACATGCGCAACAACGAGGTGATGACTTCCCTGTTCGAGCAGAACTCGGCCGCTCTGGGCCGGCCCATGCCCACCGAAGAGGAAGTGGGTAGGGCCGGGGGTTCCTCCGACATGGGCAATGTCAGCCAGGTGGTCCCTTCGATCCACCCGATGTTGGGGATCGAAGCCGGGACGGCTGTCAACCACCAGAAGGAGTTCGCCGCAGCCACCATCACCGCCTCTGGCGATCAGGCGATCCGCCACGGAGCCCTCGCCATGGCGTGGACGGTGATCGACATGGCCGAGCAAAAAGTGTGGGATCGTCTTGCTGGGGTGTCGTAGCTGTTGACGATGGGACCGGCCCCAGACGGGGAGACTGTTCCCCCCTCCTCGCTCCGCTTCGGCGGTCCCCCCGCTCCGCAGGGGGACACAATGCTGTCGACCCGCTCCTTCTGGTGTCCCCCCGTTTACGGGGGGACCGACGGCCCGAAGGGTCGTCGAGGGGGGGGACCAGCGATCACAGGAGGACTGTTCCCCCCTCGCCTCGCTCCGCTTCGGCGGTCCCCCGCTCCGCAGGGGGACACAATGCTGTCGACCCGCTCCGCAAGGGACGAGTCGAGTGCGAATACAAAGGGCGGTTCATCGGGGTACGCTGCCCGGGCCGTGGGAACACCAGTACTCGAAGTCAGCGATCTGACAACACAGTTCGACACTCAGGACGGCATGGTCCACGCGGTCAACGGAGTCAGCTTCAAGCTCGACCGGGGCGAGTTCCTGGGCGTCGTGGGCGAAAGCGGCTCGGGTAAGAGCGTCACCATGATGTCACTCCTCCGCCTCATCCCCATGCCCCCGGGGGAGATCGTCTCGGGTGCAGCCATGTTCGAGGGTCACGATCTGATCGCGATGGACCTCGAAGACCTGCGGAAGGTCCGGGGTGGGCGAATCGGCTTCATATTCCAGGATCCGCTGACTTCGCTCAACCCGGTCCTCACCGTCGGATACCAAATCGAGGAGGCCCTTCGGATCCATACCAGCATCCCGGAGAAGAGGCGGCCGGAGAGAGCCCAACAGCTACTCGAGCTAGTCGGGATACCCGCGGCCAGACAGAGGCTGGAGAGCTACCCGCATGAGCTGTCCGGGGGTATGCGTCAGCGGGTGATGATCGCCATGTCCTTGGCCTGCAACCCGCAGGTGATCATCGCCGACGAGCCCACCACCGCCCTCGACGTCACGATCCAGGCCCAGATCATCGAAATCGTCAAGGACCTCCGAGAGCAGTTGGGAACCGCGGTGATCTGGATCACCCATGATCTCGGGGTTGTCGCCGGACTCGCCGATCGGGTGATCGTGATGTACGGCGGCCAAATCGTCGAAGAGGCTCCCGTCGGCGAGCTCTACTCTCGCCCTCTCCATCCCTACACCATGGGCCTGCTCGGCTCGATTCCCCGGCTCGATCAAAAAGGCGCCAAGCTGACCAATATCAAAGGCCAGCCGCCAAGCCTGTACCAGGCGCCGATGAGCTGCTCGTACGCCGCGAGATGTCCCCACGCTTTCGATAGGTGCCGCGAGGAGAACCCTCCCCTGCTTCAGGTGTCCGAGGGACACAAGGTGGCATGCTGGTGGGACGTCGAGGAGAACCGGCCCAGGGAAACGGAAAGTCACGATGACCACCAACTGGTCTGAGGAGAGCGCCGCCACCGCCACTAGCCCCCCCGATGCCCTGGTCAGCGTCAGGGGCCTCAAGAAGCACTTCCCGATCATGAAGGGAGTCTTCCGGCGCCAGGTGGGTGCGGTAAAAGCGGTCGATGGAGTCACTTTCGACGTCATCCGGGGTGAAACCCTCGGATTGGTCGGAGAAAGCGGGTCGGGCAAGTCGACCACGGGACGGACCATCCTGCGCCTCCATCCGGCGACGGAAGGATCGATCTTCTTCGAAGGCCAGGACTTGACCGCATTGAGCGGGGAACGACTCCGCTCGGTACGGCCGCGAATGCAGATGGTGTTCCAGGACCCTCACGCCTCACTCAACCCGAGGATGACGGTCGCTTCGATCATCGGAGAGCCTCTGGGGGAACACAATGAGGCCAAGGGGGACGAACGCGAAGAACGGGTGAAGGAGCTCCTCAGCCTGGTCGGACTGGAGCCGAAACACGCCAATCGATATCCCCACGAGTTCTCCGGAGGGCAGCGGCAGCGGATCGGGGTCGCCAGGGCGATCGCCCTCAATCCTGATTTCATCGTCTGTGACGAGCCAATTGCCGCTTTGGACGTCTCGATCCAAGCTCAGGTGATCAACCTCCTCGAGAACCTCCAGGATGTCCTCGGGCTCACCTACCTGTTCATCTCACATGACCTGTCGATGGTGCGTCACATCGCCGACCGGGTGGCGGTCATGTATCTGGGCAAGATCATGGAATTGACCGACGTCAACTCGTTGTACAACGACCCCAAACACCCTTATACCAAGGCCCTGCTCTCCGCGGTGCCGGTCCCCGACCCGGAGGTCGAGGCGGTGCGTCGTCGGGTCATCCTCAAAGGTGACATCCCGAGCCCGGCAAACCCTCCGCCGGGATGTGTGTTCAACACCCGCTGCCCGATCGCACAGGAGAGGTGCACCCGGGAAGTTCCCGAATTTAGAGAAATTTCATCTGGACAATGGGTGGCCTGTCACTACGCCGAATGAGGCACGCCGCCTCCAATACCCGCGCCAAAGCCCTGTTCTCACATCCCCAGCAACGCGAAGACTGGTAAATTGGAAGGACGTCGGGCGTTCGGCCCGGCACATGGAGGAGAAATACATGAAGAAATGGAAATGGCTCGGGTTGATCGCTGCATTTGCCATGGTATTGGCAGCTTGTGGCGGCGACACCGCGTCAACCACCACCGCAGGCCCGGGTACCACGGCACCGGGTGGGGCAACCACCACCACGGCACCGGGCGCGACGGCCGGTGAGGGCGGGAACCTGCTGCTCCTGCAGTGGCAGGGAGCATCCCAGGCAAACCCCTATCTATCGACCGGCACCAAGGACTTGCTCGCAGGTTCCCTGGTCCTCGAGGCGCTCGCCCAATGGAGCCCCGGCGGAGAACTGGTCCCCCAACTGGCCGAAGAGATCCCGACGCTTGACAACGGCGGCATCGCAGACGACCTGACCTCGATCACCTGGACCCTCAAGGAGGGTGTGCTGTGGTCGGACGGGACACCTTTGACCTCAGCCGATGTGGTATTCAGCTATGAGTATTGCTCCGCCGAGGCGAGCGGGTGTATCCAGAGCGGCGTCTTCGACTCCGTGGTCAGTGTCGTGGCGGATGACGACCTCACGGCGACAATCACCTTCGACGGTCCGACACCCTTCCCCTACACGCCGTTCGTCGGGTTCACAATGCCGATCATCCAGGCGGCGCAATTCGCCGACTGTGTTGGGACTGCGGCTGTGGCCTGCACCGACCAGAACTTCGCACCGATCGGAACCGGTCCCTACATGGTGACCGAGCTTCGGCCGGAGGACACGGTCACCTACGCCTTCAACCCGAACTACCGCGGTGTGTCGGAGGGCAAGCCCTACTTCGGGACCGTGGAGATCAAGGGTGGCGGTGACGCCGAGTCGGCAGCGCGCTCGGTTCTCGAGATCGGAGAGGCCGACTACGCCTGGAACCTCCAGGTGGCGCCGGAAGTCCTCGCCCAGATCGAGTCGGGTGGACAGGGAGTCATCCTCAGTGGGTTCACGTCGAATGTTGAGCATCTCAACTTCAACCAGACCAACCCGAGGAGCACCACCGTCCCCCGCTCCGACTACGCCGACGGGACCAACCCACACCCGGTGTTCTACGACAACCCCGACTTCGTCAGGGCATTGTCGATAGCCATCGACCGCGCGGAGCTAGTCGCCGTCGGTTACGGAGCCGCAGGGACACCAACCTGCAACATCTGGCCGGCCGCACCGGCGCTCTCAACCAACAACGACGAGTGTCTGACCCAAGACATAGCCGGGGCCAACGCGATCCTGGATGGCCTCGGGTACCTGGACACGAATGATGACGGTATCCGTGAGCACCCGGTGTTCGGCGAGCTGGTGTTCGATTCGATCACCTCGACCAACGCCGTACGGCAGCTGAACCAGGACCTGATCCAGGACTACTGGCAGCAGATCGGCATCGGGACCAACATGAAGAACGCCGACGCCGGACTGTTCTTCGATGGCACCGCGGCCAGTGACGACTCCATCTGGAAGTTCTTCAACGACATCCAGATGTACACCAACGGCGCAACCGGGCCCGACCCCCAGGCCTACATGGCTGGGTTCCTGAGCAACGCGATCGCCGAGTCGACCAACAACTATGGTGGCGACAACCTGGTTCGGTACGCCGACCCGGCTTACGACGCGCTGTGGGCCGAGCTCACACGCACCGCCGACCTGGACCGTCGCAACGAGATCACCATCCAACTGAATGACATGGTCATCCAGAGTGGTGCAGTCGTCGCTTTGGTCTACCGAGGCTCGGTCTCGGCCTTCGCCAACTCCATCCAAGGAGTCGGTGAGCTGAACGCCTGGGACTCGGAGTACTGGAACATTCAGGACTGGTACCGCGACGACATGTAAGAGATGTCCGGTATAAACTGGACCGACTGACAAGAGAGCCTCTCAGGTTTCCTGAGAGGCTCTCTTGCCAACCCGGCTGAAGGCAGGTTTCTTTGGGCCGATATGTAATCCGGCGGACGCTGTTCGCGATCCCGACGCTGGTGGTGATCAGCTTCATCATCTTCGCCATCCTCGACCTCGCCCCCGGTGACCCCACCTCCCAACTCCCGCTGACCATCCCCGCCGAGGTCCGGGAGAAGATCCGCCTATCGCTCGGCTTCGGCGACCCTTTCCTGATCCGGTGGGGCAAGTGGATGCAATTGATGTTCATCAACGAGCCACTGAACATCTTCGAGTCGACCTTCAACGTCTGCATCGGCGAATGTGAGACCCGGGCCCGGATCATGTCCTGGTCGTCACGGGCGCCGGCACTCGACATCATCTGGCAGCGGCTCCCCCAGACCCTGTGGGTGCTGGGCACTGCCTTCTTCATCGGGATCCTGATCGCCATCCCGGTGGGAATCATTTCCGCCTACAAGCAGTACTCGTGGTTCGACAATGTCGGAACCTTTGTCACCATGGTCGGCTACTCGGTGCCCACCTTCTTCACCGGGCTGCTCGCCATCGTCATCTTCAGCGTCTACCTGGGTTGGTTCCCCTCCTTCTACACCACAACCCACGTGGTCGACTGGACCAACTGGGACAGTGTCTTGTTCCAGATGAAACAAATGGCGATGCCGGTGGCGGTGCTCTCCCTGTTCAATGCCGCCGTCCTCAGCCGTTTCACCCGGGCGTCGATGCTCGACAACCTCAACCAGGACTACGTGCGTACCGCCCGCTCCAAGGGTCTCAAGGAAAGTGGAGTGGTCCTCAC
>CAYZKF010000079.1:0-7694 GCA_964479135.1 uncultured Acidimicrobiaceae bacterium | reverse complement strand
CCACCAGCCAGTTCGTCCATGTCGACCAGGAGCAGGTGGTGGCCAGCCTCGGCCTGCGACCCGACCAGGTGAGGTCCCACCCGGCCGGCATCGGGGGCGCCTTCGGGGCCCGAGAGGACGTCAACCTCCATATCCACCTTTGTCTGCTCGCCCTCCGCACCGGTCGACCGGTGAAGATGGTCTATCAACGCTCCGAGTCGTTCACCGGCCATGTCCATCGGCATCCGGCACGGATGTGGTTCCGCCACCATGCCGACGAGGAGGGCCGCCTGGTCAAGGTGGAGGCCAGGATCCTTCTCGACGGGGGTGCCTACGCCTCGACCACTGCCGCGGTACTTGCCAACGCCTGCTATTTCGCAGTTGGTCCCTACCGGTGCGACGCGGTGAGTGTCGACGGGGCCGGGGCGCGGACCAACAACCCGGCCTGTGGTGCGATGCGAGGGTTCGGGGCGGTGCAGGCCTGCTTCGGGCACGAGTCGCAGATGGACCGGATCGCCGAAGCAGTCGGTCTCGATCCCCTCGAGGTGAGACGACGCAATGCCCTGTCCACCGGGGATGCGCTGGCCACCACCGGCCAGATCATCACCACCCCGCTCCCCACTGTCGAGGTGATCGACTCCCTGGCGGCGATGCCGCTTCCCGACACCGGCTCCGACACCCTCCCCGGGGGCAGCGGGTTGACCACCGAACCTGGGGATGTTGTCAGGGGAGTGGGTTATGCCGTCGGTCTCAAGAACCTCGGGTTCTCCGAAGGATTCGATGACTACGCCCAGGCCAGGGTGTCACTCACCGAGGAGGGTGGGGTGGTCGAGACCGCGGCCATCGAGGTCGGTCAGGGGCTGGTCACCGTGCTCGCCCAGATCGCCCGCTCCGCCCTGGGGATCTCCCAAGCGGTGGTCCGCCATGTCGACACCTCGAGGATCGACTCGGCCGGGTCGACGTCGGCGTCACGTCAGACCCAGATGTCGGGAGGCGCCACCTTCGAGGCGGCGACCCGGCTCCGCAGACGGATCCTCGATCACTTCGGAGGAGACCGACTCGACGACGACGGGGTCCACGCCGGCGGCGAGTTGGTGGCGCCCATGGCGATGATCACCGAAACCCTCTGGGAGGAGACGGTCACGTTTCGGCACCCGCCGACCACACCACCCGACGACGACGGCCAGGGGGTGGTCCATGCCGATTTCGCGGTTGCCGCTCATCGGGCAGTGGTCGACGTCGATCCCGAGCTGGGACTGGTCCGGGTGGTTCGGGTCGACACCGTCCAGGATGTGGGCCGGGCTCTCAACCCCGACTCGATTCGGGGCCAGGTCGAAGGGGGGATCCTCCAAGGGGTAGGTCTCGGGGTGATGGAGGAGTTGATTCTTGACCGGGGCGTCATCAGCAACCCCAACTTCACCGACTACCTGTTACCCACCATCCTCGACGCTCCCGAGGTCGAGATGCTCCTCATCGAGAACCAAGGCTCTTGGGGCCCCTTCGGTGCCAAAGGGGTCGGTGAGCCTCCGACGATCTCGTCGACCGCGGCCATCGCCGCTGCCATAAGATCGGCCACCGGCCGCCCGATCATCAGGGTTCCGGTACGCCCACAGGACATCGCACTTTGAGCCCGACCATCGACGAGCTGATCCGCTCACTACCCAAGGCCGAGCTCCACGTCCACATCGAGGGCACCCTAGAGCCGGAGATGATGTTCTCCGTTGCCGAGAGGAACCGGATCGACCTCCCCTTCCGATCAGTGGACGAGGTGACTTCCGCCTACCGGTTCACCGACCTCCAGTCATTCCTCGACATCTACTACCAGGGGGCCGCGGTTCTCCAGACGCCGGAGGACTTCTACGACTTGATGACCGCCTACCTCGACCGTGCCGCTGATGACGGGGTTCGTCATGCCGAGATCTTCTTCGACCCCCAGACCCACACCGAGCGGGGGATCGGCTTCCAGACTTTCATGAGTGGGTTCGGCGAAGCCATCTCCGATGCCGGCTCCCGTCGTGGGGTGACCGCCGATCTCATTCTCTGTTTTCTCAGACATCTCTCGGGCTCCGATGCCGAGAAGACCATGGCCGCCGCCGAGGACCATCTGGAGGGCGTGGTGGCTGTGGGTCTCGACTCGTCGGAGGTGGGCAACCCACCCGAACTTTTCGCCGGCGTCTTCGAGATGGCACGGGAGCTCGGGCTCCGGGCCGTGGCCCACGCCGGCGAGGAAGGCCCGCCGGAGTACGTGGTGTCCGCCCTCGACGTGCTCGGAGCTGAACGTGTCGACCATGGAGTTCGCAGCCTCGAGAACCCGGAACTGGTAGCCCGACTCGCCTCAGCCAGGGTGCCGCTGACGGTGTGCCCCCTGTCCAACGTCTCGCTCCGGGTGGTCGACCGGCTGGAGGACCACCCTCTGCCGAGGATGATGGAGGCCGGGCTCCTGGTCAGTGTCAACTCCGACGACCCCGCCTATTTCGGTGGGTATGTGGGGGACAACTACCGGGGCCTGGTGGACGCCCTCGGCTTCGGATCGGAGGAACTGGCCACTCTGGCCCGTAACTCTATTGTGTCGTCGTTCCTCGACGACGAGCGGAAGACCGACCTGCTCGACGAGCTCGACCGTGTCTCAACGGGGGACCATGGCCAGTTGGCGGGACAGGGCGACCAGTCTCCCTGAGACATCCCAGATCTCCCCGTCTTCCTCGAGCCAGCCACCGGTGACGAACCTGGTTGAGAATCGGCATCTCACCCATTCATGCGGGCCGGGATCCCTGACCTGGACGGCCAGGTCGATGGTCGGGGTCCATCCTGGGGGGAGGTCCGAGTTGAAGATCGCCGGGGGAAAGGCGTCGCAAGCCAAAGTCAGGCCGTATGGGTCGAGGAGCTCCCCGTCGGTGAGCCGCAGCCACCCCCTCACCTCGGGAACTTGCTTCGGTCGAGTCTGGCCGAACGTGATGTCCTCTGGATGTAGGTAGATCTCGACCTTGGCGGTGAACGGTGGGGGCAGAGGCGCATCCTCCGGCGGGACGAGTCGGACGCAGTCGGCGGGGTCGGGGAGATCGGGGGAAGCACCATGGCTGATGAGGGCGCCGGCGGGTTCCGTGGTCCCATCGAGAAACGTGGCGCTGGCGGTGAGGAGGGGGCGCCCGCTCACCTCCTCGAACATCTTCGCCTGCAGAGTCGAGGTGGATCGCCCCTCTTTGAGCTTCTCCACTTCGATGGTCACCGGGCCGGCGCCTGTGGGATTGAGGTAACGGCCGGTGGTCGATGCGAGATGCCGGCCGTTCGCCTCCTCGCCCATCGCCCGTGCCGTGGTGGCGAGCAGATATCCACCGTTGGTCACCCCGAAGATGTCCCAGCCCGGTTGGAGGGTGGCGGTGTAGGCGCCGCTGCCGTTGCGAGTGACCGAAGTGGCCGTGGTGAAGCTCAAACCAGTGCCACACCCGCGGAGCTGGTCACCTCGCCGATGACCGAGGGTGAGAATCGCTCGGTCACGGTCAGCAAGTGGTCGACACCGTCGGGATCGGCGACCAGGCAGAACCCGATTCCCATGTTGAAAGTTCGGAACATCTCGTCACGATCGACTCCCCTCTCGGCTATCGCCGAGAACACCGGGGCCGCCTGCCAGGTGGTGGTGTCGACCACCGCACCGATCCCCTCGGGGAGGGAGCGGTCCAGATTGTCGGCGATGCCTCCGCCGGTGATGTGGGCTGCGGCGTGGACACTGCCGGTCGCCGCCGCCGCCAGCACCGCTGGCGAGTAGATCACCGAGGGCGCTAGGAGCATGTCGTAGTGATCCTCGAGGTCGTCGGAGAACACCGACCTGACCAGGGAGAACCCGTTGGAGCGGAGGTTGGGTGAGGCCAGCCCGACGACGACGTCACCGGGGCGGACCCGATGTGCTCCCAACTCCTCACCCGACTCGACGATGCCCATCGCGGTGGCGGCGAGATCCACGGCGTCCTCCTCCATGACCCCGGGGTGCTCTGCTGTCTCGCCGCCGAGGAGGGCACAACCGGCCTCGATGCAGGCTGCGGCGATGGAAGCGACGATGGTGGCATCCCGCTTGGCGTCGAGGGCGCCGACCGCCATGTAGTCGACCAATCCCAAAGGCCTGGCTCCGAGCACTGCCAGGTCGTCGACACACATCGCTACCAGGTCGTGGCCGACGCCCTCCCAACGTCCGGCCCGTCGGGCTAGCTCCAGCTTGGTGCCGACGCCATCGGTGGTCATCATCAGGACCGGCGACCGGTAGCCGTCGGGGACTCTGATCCCCGAGGCGAACCCCCCGAACGACCCTACGACATCCGGACCCCAGGTGGACGTGACCGACCCGGCGATACGGCGGACGTGGTCGGCCGCCCCGTCCAGATCGACCCCGGCCCTTCGGTACGAGGTCATCTCAGGAGCGTTCGAGCTGGTACTTGTCCCCGGTCAGCGGTACCTCCGTCGGGTACTCGCCGGAGAGACAGGCCGTGCAGAACCCGGCGTCGGCGACACCGGTCGAGTCGAGCAGACCTTCCAGCGACAGATACCCGAGTGTGTCGGCGCCGAGCCGTTCCCTGATCTCGTCGACCTCCATCCGGGCGGCGATCAGCGTCGATCGGTCGGAGGTGTCCATCCCGTAGAAACACGGCCACCGGTAGGGAGGGGACGAGACCCGGAGGTGGACCTCGGTGGCGCCGGCCTCCCGGACCATCGCCACCAGCTTCCGGGTTGTCGATCCCCGGACGATGGAGTCGTCGACGAGGACCACCCGCCGACCTCGGAGGCTGTCGGGGATCGGGTTGAGCTTGAGCCTTATCCCCTGGTCGCGCAACATCTGGGTGGGCTCGATGAAGGTGCGACCCACATAGCGGTTCTTGACCAGACCGTCGGTGTAGGGGATCCCGCTGGCCGCGGCGAACCCCTGGGCGGCGGGGATGCCCGACTCGGGGACGGGCACCACCACGTCACCTTCGGCAGGGTGCTCCTCAGCGAGACGTCGTCCCATCTCGGTACGGGCGGCGTGGATGCTCCGCCCGTACATGTGGCTGTCGGGACGGGCGAAATAGACGAACTCGAATAGGCAAAGTCCGGGTTTCACCTCGGCGAAGGGGTAGTAGCTCCGCACTCCGTTGGCGTCGATGACGATCATTTCCCCGGGCCCCACCTCCCTGACGAACTTGGCCCCGACCAGGTCGAGGGCGGCGGTCTCCGACGAGAGCACCCAGCCCCCATCGTTGAGGGAGCCAAGACACAGCGGACGGAAGCCGTTGGGGTCGCGCAACCCGACGATCCGGCCCTGATCCATGAGAACCAGGGAGAAGGCTCCCTTCCAGGTCGGGGCCACTTCGAGCAGGGCCACCTCGAGACCTCTCGAATCGGATCTCTCGTCGTCGATGGCCCGGGCCAGACCTTCGGCCATCAGGTCGGAGTCGGTGGTCGCCTGGTTGACACCCAAATCGGAGACCAGCTCTGAAGTGTTGGTCAGATTGCCGTTGTGGCCCAGGGCGACACTGGTCATACCCACTTGGCGATGAGCCGGCTGGGCGTTGGCCCAGTTGTTCGAGCCGGTGGTCGAGTAGCGGGTGTGGCCAATACCGAGATGCCCGTCGAGACCGGCCAGCGAGGGCTCGTCGAAGACCTGCGCCACCATTCCCATGTCCTTGAACACGGTGACCGTCTCTCCGTTGGAGGTGGCGATGCCCGCCGACTCCTGACCACGGTGTTGCAGGGCGAAAAGACCGAAGTAGATGAGGTGGGAGACCCGCTCGGTGGTCGAGTAGGCGGCGAATACCCCACAGGCTTCCCCGGGGGAGGTGTCCGTGTCTGTGGGGGCCGCGTCGGGCACCGGATCATCGTAGGCGAAACGGGAGACTCCCCGGTCGAGGCTCATGTCGTCGTCGACCGAGTACCAGCTGCGACCGTCCTCTCCCCAGGTCTCCCACACCTCAGGCGTCACCGCCCGGAACGAGACCCGATCGAGGAGGCTTTGGATCGAACCACCGGAGCGGACCTCTTCCAGGGCGGCGGTGGCGATCGCCCGCGGATACACCGCGCAAGTGACCTGACGAACCCCATCGCGGTCGACCGGCATCACCGGGATGTCGGTGGCCATGGCCGCCAGTTGGCGGAGGGTCTCAACCCTGACGAAGGGGTTGTCCACCGCCACCACAAGGAGATGGTCGCGGTCGGTGCGGCCCAGGGCGGTTGCTATCCCGGCCAGAGGGCCCTGGGCATCGACCGAGTCGGGCCAGCACTCCCAACCCTCCCGGTCGGGGCCGAGCACCACTACCCGGCCGGTGACCCCGGCGAGGGCATCGCCAACACGGTCGAGCATGGTTCGGCCGTCGACGAGGACCCCGCTCTTGTCCCGGCCCATCCGGGTGCTCTTGCCTCCGGTGAGGACCGCGCCGAGTAAGTCGCTCATCTGGCTGAGGGTACGGGGTCAGTCCCCCAGGGCGATTCCGAGATGCCGTGCCGTCATCAACCAGGGGTGATCGAGGGGCACGGTCTTGGTCTTGCCGGCGACTTCCCTGAGCGGTACAGGCTCAATCGCTTCCCCGCGCGTGGCGACCATGACACCGTGGATCCCCTCGGCGATGTAGTTGGAGCAGGCCACACCCAGTCTGGTGGCGAGGAGCCGATCTCCCGGTGACGGGGTCCCTCCACGTTGGACGTGGCCGAGAATGGTCAGCCGGGACTCGAGACCGGTCATCTCCGAGAGTTGGGCTGCGAGGGTGGTGGTGCCACCGACTCGGGTGCTGCCGAACTCCTTGATCTGCTGCTTCAACTCGCCCCGCTCGTCTCCGGTGGCCGCGTCTCTCCGGGCCACCAGATCGGCCTGGGCGGAGGCATCCTCTTTGGATATCGCTCCCTCGGCGACGGCAACGATCGAAAAGCTGCTTCCCGAGGCTCTCCGATCCGATATCGAGGAGGCCACCTCTCGGACGTCGTAGGGGATCTCGGGGATGAGGATCACATCGGCCCCGGCGGCGATCCCCGCACCGAGGGCGAGCCACCCGGCGTCGCGCCCCATCAATTCGACGACCATGATCCGGTGATGGCTGTGGGCGGTGGAGTGAAGCCGGTCGATTGCTTCGCTGGCGATGCCCATTGCGGTGTCGAACCCGAAGGTGACGTCGGTCCCGAACACGTCGTTGTCGATGGTCTTGGGCAGGGTGAGCAACTTGACACCGGCGTCCATGAGCTTGATTGCGTTGCGTGCCGTGCCGTCGCCCCCGAGGCAGACCAGGGCCTCCAGATCGTGTTTCTCGACGACCTTTCGCATGGCTGCGGTCATGTCCATACGACGGTCGTCTCCGACGTCCATCTTGGAGACGTTGACCCTGCTGGTCCCGAGGATGGTCCCGCCCCTGGTGAGGACTCCCGAGAGGTCGTCGGAGCTGAGTCTGGAGAACCTGTCCTGCATCAGCCCGAGGAATCCGTCATGGAATCCGACGACATGCATGCCGTGGGCCCGTTGCGCCGACTTGCCTACCGCCCTGATCGCGGCGTTGAGGCCGGGGCTGTCGCCGCCGGCGGTGAGGATCCCTATGGTCCTGGTCATCAGCCGATGGTACCGCTGAGCGCTCGGGGGATTGCCTCGCCCCAAACCTCGGCAATACCAGCCACCGACACCGAATCCGATCCGAAGACGATCCGATCCCCCCTCATATGTCCCGCCCGGCGGGCCATTACCGGCGGGGCCCAACCCGGATCGACCACGGCCA
>CAYZKF010000078.1:0-7716 GCA_964479135.1 uncultured Acidimicrobiaceae bacterium | reverse complement strand
CCCCGTGTTGATCTCGCACCCGCCCTGCCACGTCGAGCGCCTCGGATTCGCCGTGCCGCTCGGGGTCGCGCCGCTTGTAGACGAAGGCCACCGAGGCATCGAGGTGACGGGCGTAGCGTTCTGCGCGTTTCACGCCACCCGCATCAGGTGACACCACGACCGTGGGCCCTTCGATCCGGCCCCGCAGGTAGTCAGTAATGATGGGCAGGGCGGTGAGATGGTCCCAGGACTTGTCGATGAAGCCTTGGAGCTGGCCGGTGTGCAGATCGACGGACACCAGTCGGTCGGCTCCCGCCTGCATGAAGAGATCGGCGATGAGACGAGCGGTGATCGGCTCGCGGGGCAGGACCTTCTTGTCCTGACGGGAATACCCGAAGAAAGGCACCACCGCGGTCACCTTGCGGGCCGATGCCCGCTTCAGGGCATCGATGGTGATCAGCTGCTCCATGATGTTGTCATTGATCGGCTGAGTGTGGCTTTGGATCACAAAACAGTCGGCGCCACGGACACTGTCGAGGGGTCGGACATAGATCTCGCCATTGGCGAATAAGAACCGTTCGATCCGGCCCAGATTGGTGCCGAGCACCTCGGTCACCTCTTCTGCCAGGGACTCGTTGGCCCCCCCGGAGAAGACCATCATTCGCTTGCGAGAGACGATCTCCACTTCAGCCCTCCGCGTCTAACGCTGCCTTTCGCGCCTTGCGCCTCTCAGAGTAGCCGGGGACCTCGCGCTGCTCACCTCGCTCCACCGCCAACGACCCGTCGGGGACATCGCGGGTGATCACCGACCCGGCTCCGGTCACCGCCTGGTCACCGATCCGGACCGGGGCGACCAGCATGGTGTCGGACCCGATGAAGACATCCTCGCCGATCTCGGTGTGGTGCTTCTGGTACCCGTCGTAGTTACAGGTGATGGTCCCCGCCCCGATATTGGAGCGGGCTCCGACCGTGGTGTCTCCGAGGTAGGCGAGATGGCTGGCCTTGGCGTCTTCGCCCAGTGTGGCGTTCTTGGTCTCGACGAAGCTGCCCGCCTTTGCTCCCCTCTCCAACACCGTCCCCGGTCTCAACGAGGCGTACGGTCCCACCTGGCAGTCGGCTCCGACCGTCGCCGAGCGGAGCACCGAATACCACACGGTGGCGCCTTCCCCGATAACAGAGTCCACGGCGAAAACGTCGGGCCCCACCCGGGCACCGGCGCCCACCGTGGTCGTCCCCTCGAGATGGACTCCCGGGTAGATCCGCGCTCCAGGTGCCACCGACACCGTGGCGTCGATATAGGTCCGCTCGGGATCGAGCATCCACACACCCGATTCCATGAGACGATGGTTGATCTCACTTCGCAAGAGGCGCTGTGCCTCGGCGAGTTGGTCCTGGGAGTTGATGCCTGCCACCTCCTGTGGGGATGCCGTCACCGCCACCAGTCTGTCACCTCTGGCGGCGAGTATGCCGATCACATCGGTCAGATAGAACTCACCCTGATGATTGTCGTCTGTCACCTCGGCGAGAGCATCGACCAGAATCCGGTAGCGGACCGCGTATATCCCGGCGTTCACCTCGGATATCGACCTCTGGTCCGGGGTGCAGTCGCCGTCCTCGATGATCCCTACCGGATTCCCGGTGGCGTCTCGAAGGATACGCCCGTATCCCGTCGGGTCGTCCATGTCGGAGGTGACCAAACGCGCCGACTCGTCGGGACCCAGGGCCGACAACTCTTCGAGCAGGGCGGTGGGAAGCAGCGGGGTGTCGCCGTAGAGCACCAGCACCACATCGTCGGGAGCCGTCCCGGCAAGGGCGTCGAGTCCCACCGTGGTGGCATGACCCGTCCCCAGCTGAGGCTCCTGGAGAACGGTCGAGGTGCCCGCGGGCAGGGCTTGGGCGACCTGTTCGGCGCCATGGCCGACCACCACCACCAGCGACGCGGGACCGAGTGGCGCCACCGACTCCAGCACCCAGTTGACCAGAGGGCGGCCCGCCACGGTGTGGGCGACCTTGGGGAAATCCGACATCATCCGCTTTCCCTGCCCGGCGGCGAGGATCACGACATGTATTGCCAAAGAGATGCCCTCCTGTCTGTTTGCTGGGGGGGCAGGACTCGAACCCGCTCCAGCAGGACCAAAACCTGCCGTGCTACCAGTTACACCACCCCCCAATTCCTCGTACCTGTATTTTGTACCTGGTACGTCCACAGTCGTCGACGGGGGTGCTCAGGTTACCCGTGGTCCGACTCCTGTTCGGTCTCGTCATCGACCTCGGCCACTCCGTGGGGTCGGAGCTCGACTCCGTGGGCCATGGCACAGATGTCGGCCACAGAGGCGGCTGCTCCGGCGGCCTCGTCCTCAGTGGGGAATAGCCCGTAGCAGGCCGAGCCCGAGCCGGTCATGGCCACCGCCTGGCCCCAAGTGGCACGGATCTCGGCAATGAAGTCTCCGAGATCCGGCACGATGGCGAGGGCCGCGGGAAGCAGATCATTGCGCAGTGGCCCCTCCTCGCGGAGCTGTGGTGGGACTTCCCTGACGGGAAGTTCCTCCCCAACCGGGCCACCGAGGCGGTCCCAGACCCGGTAGACCTCGACGGTATCGAGGCCGAATCCGGGGACCACCACCGCCACGGCGAAACCTGACAACGCGGGGAGCGGTTCGATCTGATCGCCTATCCCGGAGAGGCGGAGAGTTCCTCCGGTGAGGAACAGCGGGACATCGGTTCCGAGCCCGACGCCGATCCCGACCAGGTCATCGGTGTCGAGACCGGCTCGCCGGCCGGTGGCGACCAGGACCGCGGCGGCATCCGAGCTGCCGCCCCCCATCCCGGCGGCAATCGGCAGACGCTTCTCCAATGTCACCGACAACGGCGGGAGACTCCCCCGGGCCCGGACTTCCCACAACGCCCTGGCCGCCAGGTTGTCCTCGGGATCGATATCGGGATCGGTAGTGGCAAACCGATCTTCGCCGTCCCCGGAATCTTCGATCTCGAGATAGTCACACCACTCCACCGTCTGCACCAACGAGTCGACATGGTGGTACCCGTCCGACCGGGGCGGGTGAACCAACAATGAGAGGTTGATCTTTCCTGGTGCCTCCCACCGGCTCATCCTGCGACCTCGGCGAGCCTGAGGAACTCCCCGGCGCTGAGACTCTCCGCCCGTAGGGTGGGGGCGATCCCGGCCCGCTCGAGGAGAGCGCCGGGGTCGGGGACGGCCGAGGCCAAGGATGCCCGCACCATCTTGCGCCGCTGGGCGAACGCCGCACGCGCCAGATGGATGGCCGGTTCGGCGTGTGGTGGGGTGGGAAGACGATCGATGCCGACCACCGCCGACTCGACTCTGGGCGCCGGGTAGAAGACCTGGGGCGGGACGCGGAAGAGAACCTTCGCCTTCCCGTGGATGCCGACCACCACCGAGGGGAGGCCGTACGCGGCGTCGCCGACACCTGCGGCCAATCGTTCGGCTACCTCGCTCTGGACCATGATCACCATCCGCACGATCGCCGGGGCATGGCGAAGGAGGTCCATCACCAGGCCGGTCCCCACGTTGTAGGGAAGATTGGCGACCAGGACCCAGGGCCCTTCAGGGAAGTCGGTGGCGAAGTCGACCTCGGTGGCATCGACCAGACGGAGATCGACCTCGAGCCCTGATGTCACCTCGGAAAGGAGGGGTCCGAGTCTGTGATCGACCTCATAGGCGACTACGTGAGCACCGGCGCCGGCCAGGGCTGCGGTCAGGGTCCCCGTCCCCGCCCCCACCTCGATCACACGATCGCCGTCCCCCACTCCGGCGGCGGCGACAATACGACGGGTGATGTTGGCATCGGCGAGGAAGTGCTGACCGAGACGATGTGACGGTCTCAGCCCGTGGCGCTCGAGGAGCCCGGCGATCTCCGAGCGGGTCTGGGCGCTCATCTCCGGAACACCCGGACGGCGTTCTCGGAGGTCACCCCGGCCACCTCCTCGACCGGCATCCCCCACACCCCGGCCAGCGCCTCACCGACATGGGCCACCCAAGCGGGCTCGTTTCGCTCTCCCCGATGTGGGGGTGGAGCGAGATATGGGGTGTCGGTCTCAACGAGCGCCCGGGAGGGTGGAACCAAAGAGGCACCGAGGCGGATGGTCTCGCCAGTGTCGAAGGCGAGCAGCCCCGAAAACGAGAACATCACCCCGAGGTCGAGGAAGCGCCCGGTCCACCGTCGCCCACCCGTCCAACTGTGGAGCACGGCCAGCGGCCCGGCACCGGTCTCATCGAGCACCTCATGGATGGCGGCAAACGCGTCGCGGCAGTGAACTATCAGCGGTTTGCCCAGCCGTTGGGCCAGTTCGACCTGGGCCCGGAACGACGTCAACTGGTCGTCCTCGGTGGACAGCATCCGGTAGAAGTCGAGCCCGGTCTCACCCACCGCCGCCGCCGACCCGGCCAACTCCTCTATGCCCGGTCCCTGGTCGGACCATCGGGCAGCTTCGTGAGGGTGGAGGCCCGCCGTGGCCACCACCCGATCGGGGAGCGCCTCGGCCAGGAGTAGAGCCTCCCCGGAACTGGCGAGATCGATTCCGGGAACCACCACCCAGGCCACCTCCGGGGCGCGGTCGAGAAGGGCGACCGGAGCGCGCCCGTCGAGCTGGAGATGGCAATGGGTGTCTACCCAGGTCATCTCGGGGACAGTAGGCTCACCCGACGCCATGGACTCCGGCATCACCAGGAAGATCGACGACCTGGGGAGGATCGTCATCCCCGCAGAGACGCGAAGGATGTTCAACATCCGCGAGGGTGACCATCTCTTTGTCGCGGTCGAGGGGGGCAACATCGTTCTCCGCAAGATGACCGACACCTGCACCTTCTGCGGCACCGACGCCAACGTCACCCAGTTCAAGGAAAAAGGTGTCTGTGCCGGCTGTCGGAGCCAGCTTCAAGCCTGATCGTCGAGCAAGGCCTGGTACACCGGGCGGCGGCCGGCCCCGGTCTCCTCGGCAGCCCGTCTCGCCGCCTCCGACAGCGACTCACCGGCAACCACCAGCTCCCGGGCCCGGGCTATCGCGGTGTCGAGATGGTCGGTGGTCTCGGTAGCAGCCGACACCACGACGGTGATCTCACCCTTGACCTCACCCGCCCATCTCTCCACGGCTTCGCCGATGGGCCCCACCCAAACCTCTTCGAAGAGTTTGGTCAACTCCCGGGTAACCGCCACCCCACGGTGGTCACCGAGGACGGCATGCAGATCGGAGAGATCCTCGGAGATGCGGTGAGGAGCGACGAAGAGCACCGTGGTGCGGTCGTCACCGGCGATCCGCTCCAATCGGCGGGCCCGCTCCCTGCCTTTTCGGGGGAGAAAACCCTCGAAGACGAAGCGGTCAGCAGGGAAACCGGTGAGGGCCAGGGCGGTGGTCACCGAAGACGGGCCGGGGATCACCGACACTCCCAGACCCCGCTGGTGGGCCAACGAGACCACCCAGGCCCCCGGATCACTGATCGTCGGCATCCCGGCATCGGTGACCAGGGCAATGTCGAGGCCCTCGGTGAGCTTGGCGATGACCTCGGCGCTCCGCTCTTTCTCGTTCCCGGCGAAGAGGGAGCGCACCGGTGCCCGGATGTCGAGGTGAGAGAGCAGCTTGGCCGCACGACGGGTGTCTTCGGCGTAGATCAGGTCCACCCCGGAGAGGACCTGACGCAACCGGTCGGTGACATCCCCGAGGTTCCCGATCGGGGTGGCGCAGACGTACAGCCTGCCCTCACCCATTTTCGATCACCAGCGTCGAGCCCAGCTCCGGGGCGGGGATGTCGGCCGGCATCTCAAGGAGGTATCGGGCTCGGGGGAACACTGTCATCCGGTTGGGTGGCATCACCCGGGATCCGATCACGGTTAGATCGGCGTCGAGGGCAACGACCAGGAGGGCCCGGTCCATGCCGAACCCGTGGACCGATCTCGTCCTGATCAGCAGGCAGGCCCGGTGGGAAGTCTCACGCAAGCCGACGAGTCTCCGTGAGAAGCCAACGGCGATCTCGACCGGGTGGCTCCATTGGCTGCCCCGTACTCGAGCCTCCATGACGCCCACGGTAGGGAACGTCGATCCAGCTGGGAAGACCCCTGTCAACCGAGGCCGAGAGCAGAACGAATCCGCTCCCCGATCGACGGCACGTCGGCAACGATGAAATGGAGCAATCCGCCCTCCTCGTCGACCCAGACAAAGGCCTCGTCGGCCACCGCGATCCGGGCGTAGTCGAGAAGGGCCACCCGGAGGTCTTCGAGGTCGGCAGCGGTGTCCCCCACGTAGACGAGGACAAAGGCGGCATTGGTGCCATCGAACCACTGGTGGTAGTAGTCGCCACCCCACCCGTCTGAGGCGTCCAGGGCTCTGGTTTCTCCAAGCACCTGGTGGAGCATCAGCCTGAGACCCAGCTCACCCCAGGTCGAGGTGGTAACCAGCTCGTAGCCGGGAAGGTTGATCTCGACGATGGTCAATTCGACCGGCAGGTCTCGCCCGAAGTCGCCGGGAGTGAAGATCTGCTCGGTCGAGCCGGGCATGTCGGGCATGGTGCGGTAGGCGTCGTTGACCGCTTCCCAACCGCCGCGGTTGTGGAGATACTGAACGAAGCCCAGCCCGGCCTCGTAAGGAAAGAGGAGTGATTCTCGGACGAAACGGGGCATGGCGTCGATAACCGTGGTGTCCACGGCAAGGGACTCGGCGATGAAACGGCCCAGGTCCCGTTGGGGAAGCCTTTGGATCCACTGGATCTCAGCAAGGGTGGCATCACCTTCGATCAGGGCCCGGTAAGCGGTGACCTCGTCCCAGCGCTCCTCGTCGGACAACGCCTGACGTATCGGGTCGAACTCGAAGTGTTGGTCGGTGAGGGCGTGGACCAGCTCGTGTACCAGGGTCCCTTGTTGGAGGATGGAGAGCCCTTCCGCACGGGCGGGGACAACGATCTCCCGGGTGCGTCCGTCGTAGAAACCGGCGACCTGTTCGCTGTACAGATCGTTGATCATCGTCATCAGGTCGGCGTCCGGAGGGAGGAGGCCGAGCATCTTGTACAAAGCCTCGTCTGCCGGGAGATCCTCGAGGTCCTCGGCGAGGATCGCCTGGACCCGGTCGATCAGACCGGCGTCGTCGACGACGGTGATGGTCGGCGTGGAGAGGAAGGGGAGCTCTCGGATCTGCTGGGCATCGATGATCAGATCCTCGAGCTGCTGGCGCAGCCCAGCCGGCAGATCGAGGTCACTCAGGTCGGGCAGAGTCGAGGTCGTTGTCCCGCCGTGAGTGGTGGTGGTGGTCGCCGGAAGCGCCGTTGTCCCCGGGCCCGGGTCAGCGCCGGTTGTGGTGGTGGTAACGGTGGCCGTGGTGCAGGCCGAGACGACCAGGGCGAGGACCAGCGTTCCGCGGCTGATCAGACGTCTGGGTAACGAGTTCGAGGACATCGGCGGCCAGGTTATCGGCACTGAACAGGTAGACCTGACGACAGGGATCGGGGGCGCAAGTGGTGTGTCGCTGAATTGATGCCGCGGTGTCGCCGAGCCATCGGCGTCGATTGCAAGGACGCAGGACGAAGGCGCACCCGGTGCGGTGCTTCGAGGACGAGGACGAAGCAAGGGGCGTCGAGGGCCGGCGAGACCGCCCAGCTATTTCGGCGACGCACCACTAGAGCGCGGGTCCCTCCACGACCTGTCTGATGGCGTCCTCGAACGGTTCACAGACGACCACCTCCCAGACCTCGCGGTGGGATGCGGTCTCGCCCGG
>CAYZKF010000077.1:5974-7750 GCA_964479135.1 uncultured Acidimicrobiaceae bacterium | reverse complement strand
CCGGTCGCCCCGAGGACGACGACCGGGCGGCTCACAGCAAGCCGAATGCCCGGAACGCGAAGTAGAGGGCGGGTAGGCAGAAAAGGAAGCTGTCGATGCGGTCGAGCATCCCACCATGTCCCGGGAGCACCGATCCCATGTCCTTCACGTCGATCGACCGCTTCACCATCGACTCGGCGAGATCGCCAAGAGGGGCGAAAACCCCGACCACGGCAGCCAGGATCAGCCCGTTGGCCAACCCGATCGGCTCCCATGCCGGGAAGGTGACCAGCACCGAGGCGGCGACGGCCCCGACGATCAGCCCACCGACGAAACCTTCGACCGTCTTCTTGGGTGAGAGTCTCGGGGCGAGCCGGGTCTTGCCCAATGATCGGCCGACGAAGAAGGCGCCGACATCGTTGAGCGCCACTACCAACACTATGAACAGGATCTGGGCGACCGGCCGGGGACCGGAGACGAAGGGGATGGCGAATGCCAACATCCCCACCCAGGCAAGTCCGAGCACAGTCAACGAAGCGTCCTCGAGTGGACGGCGTCTCGGTGTCAAAGAGACGAAGAGCAGGGTCACCACGGCGGCCAGACCCGCCCAAGCGGCAATGACCATCACACCACCCTGATGAGCGCCTACACCCATCAGCGCCACGCCGATCAGACCGAAGAGGGCAAGTGGCTTGTGTCCCCTCGCCCGGAAGGTGGCATAGAGCTCGCCGACTGCCACCACCATCACCAGGATGACGAAGGACGAGAACCACCATCCACCTAGGAGCAAGCTCCCCAGGAACAGGAAGAAGATGACGACTCCCGAGCCGATCCGCATCGCCAGATCGGAACTGGCCGCCTGCTCGATGGCCTCGTAGGACTCCTCGGATCCCGAGCGCGTCCCCGAGACATCTTCGAACCCGACCAAACCGCTTTCGACGCCGGGCAGGGTGGCCGCCACCGCCTGCATCTCCCACTCCTCTTCGGCGGCCCGGCTCACCTCCTCGGCCAGCCCCTGATACTCCAGGGTGGTGGCACTGATGTACTCCTCGGATGTGTACCCCTCGACATGATCTTTCGCCAGTGCCTCCCAGTCGACGTCGTCGGTCTCTCCCTGGTCGACCTCGATCTTGGGGGTTTCAGACTCGGGATCGCCGCCCACACCGGGCAGGGGCACCACCTGTGCGGTCTCGTCATCGCCCTCTTCCCATGGGCGATTGAAGCCTTTTCGATCCGGTGGTCCCTGTTCGCTCATCAGATCTCCAACAGTTCCTCTTCTTTGTTTGCGAGGATGGTGTCGATGCGATCGACGAAACGGTCGGTCAGTTTCTGCAACTCATCCTCACCACGACGGATGTCGTCGTCGGAGATCTCGCCGTGGAGAGCCTCCATGTCGGTCTTGGTGTGCCGGCGGAGGTTGCGCACTGCGACCCTGCCCTCCTCGGCCATGTGCTTGACCAGTTTGATCAGGTCCTTGCGGCGCTCCTCGGTCAACGGGGGAAAGGAGATCCGGATGACGTTGCCATCGCTGTTTGGGTTGAGCCCCAGGTCCGACTGCTGGATGGCCTTCTCGATGTTGGCGAGCGACGACTTGTCGAAGGGCTGGACCACCAGCATCCGTGGCTCGGGGACCGAGATCGAGGCGAGCTGCTGGAGCCCGGTGGGGCTCCCGTAATAGTCGACCTGTATCCGGTGGAGGAGTTGTGGGTTGGCGCGGCCGGTGCGGACCGTCGAGAACTCGTTGCCGACGTGCTCGACCGCCAACTCCATCTTGTGCTCGGCCTCCGTCAGCAGATC
>CAYZKF010000077.1:5317-5964 GCA_964479135.1 uncultured Acidimicrobiaceae bacterium | reverse complement strand
TCCTCGTCAGTGGACCACGGTGCCGATCCGGTCGCCTCGCACCGCCCGGACGATGTTTCCCGGCGCGGTCATGTCAAAGACGTGTATCGGTA
Organism: uncultured Acidimicrobiaceae bacterium; assembly: GCA_964479135.1. Classification (GTDB taxonomy): domain Bacteria; phylum Actinomycetota; class Acidimicrobiia; order Spongiisociales; family ZC4RG35; genus ZC4RG35. Next base: position 5,872 of record CAYZKF010000077.1, on the reverse strand, counting down.
CCTGGTGCTCCTTGCACATGGTAACGGCCGTGGTGTCCATGACCCGGAGTTCACCCGAGATGAACTCCATGTAGGAGAGCTCGTCGAGTCGTTTGGCGTCGCTGTTGGTGGCCGGGTCGGTGTCGTATATCCCGTCGACCTTGGATGCCTTGAGGAGGACGTCGGCGTCGATCTCGATCGCCCTGAGGGCCGCGGTGGTATCCGTGGTGAAAAACGGGCTCCCGGTACCGGCGGCGAAGATCACCACCCGACCTTTCTCCAGGTGACGCATGGCACGCAACCGGATGTACGGTTCGGCAAGCTCCTGCATGGTGATGGCGCTCTGGACCCTGGTGATCACCCCCTGTTTCTCCAGGGCATCACGGAGGGCCAGGGCGTTGATCACGGTGGCCAGCATCCCCATGTAGTCGGCGGTGGCCGGGTCCATCCCCTTCGCCGCCTGGGAGACGCCCCTGAAGATGTTCCCTCCACCGACCACGATGGCCACCTCGACACCATTCTTCAGGGCTTCTGCGATCTCCTCGGCGACCCTCTGAACGGTCGCCGGGTCGATGC
>CAYZKF010000077.1:0-5307 GCA_964479135.1 uncultured Acidimicrobiaceae bacterium | reverse complement strand
TTGGTGCGGATTTCGCCGTTTGACGCCAATGCTCGCCGTCACACCTCATTTGCGGCAGTCGATGCCATACCCGAGCTCGGGGTCGGCGAAGGCCTCGCCGGACAGCTTGAGGAGGGCCCGGCGCCGTGGCTTCTCGGTCGAGACCACTTCTACTGGCCCACCGATAATCGGGCGATACGGCGAACCGAGATGTTCTCACCCATCTTCGAGGCCAGTAAGGAGACCATGTCGCCCACCGTTCCCTCGAACCTCTCGGGGTTGACGAACTTCTGCTCGTAGAGGACGTTTTCGGCATACCAGGACTCGAGCTTCCCGGCGACGATGCGGGGCACCACCTCCGCAGGCTTGCCCTCTGCCTCGATCTGACGGGCGATGATCTCCTCCTCCTTCGCCACAACATCGGCGGCGACCTGATCACGGGTCACCCAGGTGGGGTTCGACCAACTGACATGCATCGCCAGATCCCGGGCCGCCTGGTTGAACTCCTCGCTCTTGGCGACGAAGTCGGTCTCACAAGCCAGTTCGACGAGGACCCCAAGGACCGGGCGGTCGTTCTGGTAGTGGATGTAGCTGCCGATCACGCCGTCGTTGGCCTCACGGTCGGCCCGTTTCGCTATCTGGGCCTGACCTCGCTCCCTGAGAAGCTCAAACGCCTTCTCCAGGTCACCACCTGCGTCGGTTAGGGCCTTCTTGGCGTCCATCATCCCCACTCCGGCATCCTGACGGAGCTTCTGGACGTCCTGTGCGCTGAACTCCGCCATCAGGATGCGGGCTCCTCGGCCTTCGGCTTCCGCTTCGAGGCGATCTCTTTGCCCTCGAGGATCCCGTCGGCGATGGCGTTGGCGATCAGGTCGGCGGCACGGATGGCATCGTCGTTGCCGGGGATCACATAGTCGATGGCGTCGGGATCGGAGTTGGAGTCAACCAGGGCGATGATCGGGATGCTCAGTCGGTCGGCCTCCTTGATCGCGGTCTCCTCGGTGTTGACGTCAACGACGAAGACCGCATCGGGAAGCTTCTGCATGTTGACCATCCCACCAAGGTTCTGCTCCAGCTTGGTCAGCTCGCGACGCAGTTGGAGTCGCTCCTTCTTGGGGAGCGCGTTCATCTCTCCGGAGTCCTCGAGACGTCTCAGCTCGCGCATGTAGAAGACCCGCTTCTGGATGGTCCTGAAGTTGGTCAGCATGCCACCGAGCCAACGGAAGTTGACGTAGGGCTGGCCGGCTCGGGTCGCGGCACCGGCGATTGCCCCTTGGGCCTGCTTCTTGGTCCCGACGAAGAGGACGGTCCCACCTTCGGCGGCTATGTCTCGGGCGAAACCCACGGCTTCGGCCACTTGGGTCACCGTCTGCCGGAGGTCGAGAATGTGGATCCCGTTCCGCTCCCCGTAGATGAAGGGGCGCATCTTCGGGTTCCAGCGTCTGGTTTGGTGCCCGAAGTGGACACCCGCCTCCAAGAGTTGTTTCATCGTGACTTCAGCCACAATCGATCCTTTCTGGTTGTACTTCCACCCACCGGGCTATGCCCCACTCCTTCAACGGGTGCCCCTCAAACGAGACTCGCTCGACCAGCGAGGGGGTTGTGGATGTGCTTGATGACCCGATTCTACGACGCCCCCGAAAGGTTGGGTAATCGCCCGCCGCCGGGGCGCACCCGGGTTTCTACGCGCCGCTCGGCGTGTCCACAACGCTGGGGTCGCATCCCCTCGGTCTGGCACACTCGGGTCGTGGTGACGCTCGCCGACGACCTGATCGAGCGGGGCATTTCCTGTGGTGCCGCCGCGGTGGGAATCTGTTCTGCCGCACCTTTCGCCGGCGATCTGGAGGGTCTCAGGTTCAACCTCGAGACAGGACGTTCGGCGAGCCTCCGGTTCACCTACGGAGATCCGGAGACGGCCACCGACATCACCCGGTCGTTCCCCTGGGCTCGGTCTCTGGTGGTGGCGGCGATCGACTATCTCCCCAATACGCCGGGGTCCCAGGACTCAGGACCGGTCGTCGCCCGGTTCGCCACCGCCGACCACTACCGACTGCTCGACCCGGTCTTGACAACCATTGCCGCCACCCTCGAGGGACTCGGTCACCGGGCCGAGTCCCTGATGGACGACGATCGGCTCGTCGACCGGGCAGCGGCGGTCCGGGCGGGTCTGGGGTGGCGGGGGCGGAGCACCATGGTGCTCGCCCCCGGTCGGGGACCGTGGACCCTGTTCGGAACGGTGGTCACCGACGCCGTCCTCGATCCGACCATCCCGATGACCCGCGACTGCGGAACCTGTGTCGCCTGTGTCCCCGCCTGTCCCACCGGGGCGATCGACGACCACGGTATCGACGCCCGCCGTTGTCTATCCGCCTGGCTTCAGACCGGTGGTTCGGTCCCCCACTGGGTCCGACATCATCTGGGGCGACGGATCTACGGGTGTGACGACTGTCTCACCGTGTGCCCTCCGGGACGTGCCGCTCTGGGAAGACACCAGGCAGCTACCGCCGAGGAACGGTTCGAGGACCTCCTCCGCCTCGACGACGAGACTCTTCTCCAACGTTTCGCCTGGTGGTATGTGCCCCATCGCGACCCGAGGATGCTGAAACGGAACATCCTCGTGGCCGCGGGCAACAGTGGGGAGGCCGGGTCGGTGCCGGCCATCGTCGCCCACCTCGACCACCGGTCGGCTCTGCTCCGGGGCCACGCCGCATGGGCACTTGCCCGCTCCATCGGAGCCGCGGCAGTCCCCCGCCTCGAGCAAGTCCTCACCACCGAGACCGAGCCGATGGTGCGAGAAGAGGTGCTACTCGCCCTCCTCATGCTCGAAGACCCGACCACCTATCGAGCTTTCCTCGGTGCCGAAGAGAGAGCCACCACCGGGGCTGGATACCCTGACGGCATGGCGTCCAAGAGAGAGCCGGTGACCACCGCGATCAGGGCCATCAGGTCCGCCGGCATCGACTATCAGCCATTCCTCTTCGACTACGACCGTTATCCGGGAGCGATGGGCGCCGCCGAGGCTCTGGGCGTCGACCCCCACCTGACGGTGAAGACAATCCTCTTCGAGACCTCGTCCGGCGAAGGGATCCTGGTCTTGATGAACGGTGATCGCGAGGTCTCCACCAAGACCCTTGCCCGGCTCCTCGGGGTGAAGGATGTGAAACCGGCGAGCGCCGTCCGGGGAAAGAAGTGGACCGGATACGAGTTCGGAGGCACCTCGCCTTTCGGAACCCGGGAGCGACTCCGGGTCTATGCCAACACCGAGATCGCCGCTATGGGCACCATCTACATCAACGCCGGGAGCCGGGGGTTCCTGGTCGCCATGCAAGCCTCCGACATGATCGAGACCATCTCCCCGGTCCTCGCCGACCTGGCGGTCTGACCTTCCCGGGGACGGTGGTAGGCGGGCATTCGAGGCCGATCCGGTGGCGAACTCGGCGCCGGGTCGGCTCACTCGAACAATTCGGGGTTCTCGACGACAAATGACCGCCCGTTGGCTTCGGCCTTGGGCCACAGGGAGGCCGATTCGGGGTCGTCGATCCCGAAGACGTCAACCAGCTCGGTGACGAACTCGTCGACGCTTGCCAGGGCCCAACGCTCGACCCGGTGGGGAAACACCGTGGATCGCACCGAGTTGCGGAGGATCTCGACACGGTCGTCGAACTGACGTTGAGCCGTCAGGGTCTGGGTGAACCCGGAGAGCTCGCTGGTCTGGAGGTACTCACATTGCCTCTCGAGTTGCCGAGTCGACGCCGGTTCCACCCTGAAGTCGTAATAAGGCGCGCCGCCGTGCTGATGATTGTCGAAACGCCACCAGCCGTCTCCGACCTGGCGGAGGGAGGACTTGAACCCCCTCTGGACGATGCCGCCTTCCTCGAGAGGGACCGGCTCGAACAACCCGTCACCGAACCCGACATCCGCCAGCCATTCCCCGTCTGCTCCAACCAACAGGGTGAGGTGGTTGCCCACCGAGTTGTCGCCTCTCTGCTCCCGGGATACTCCGCCGGCGAGCCGGGTAACCGGAAAGCCGATCTCCCGCAGAGCCCAGGCGAACAACCCGTTCATCTCGTAACACCAGCCACCGCGCCGCCGGTTGACCAGCTTGTCGAATATCCGGTGCTCGTCGAGGTCGACTCTCCGGCCGAGGAGGACGTCGAGGTTCTCGAAGGGGATGCTGAGCAGATGTCGGCGATGGATCGTCTTGAGCGTCGATACGTCGACACCGGGTTGTCCGGTGAACCCGATCCGGTCGAGATAACCCTGAAGTTCCATCTGAGTTCGTGGATCGAGATCCGGTCTCGACTCAGCCCCAGGCGGGGTCACCGAGACGGTGGCGAAGCGACATCATCGTCTTGGCGTGGATCTGACAGACCCTCGACTCGGTAACTCCGAGGACGTCGCCGATCTCGGCGAGGGTCATCCCCTCGTAGTAGTAGAGGGTGACCACCAGACGCTCCCGGTCGGGGAGGCGGTTGATGGCGTCGACCAGGCCCCGCCGGGTCTCTTCGGCCTGGAAGGCCATCTCCGGTGAGATACCCCCCGGGTCGGCGAGCATCTCGCCCATCGAGGTCTGGGAGTCACCCGAGACGAACTCGTCGAGGGCGGCCATTCCCGAGCGACCGATTTCGGCAAGGGCGTCACGCAGCTCGTCGATGTCCATCTCGATGAAGGTGGCCAACTCCTCCTCGGAGGGGCTGCGTTGCAGACGATGCTCCAGGTCGGTGATGCCGGTCTCGATCCGCCGGGCACGGGAGCGCACCGATCGGGGCACCCAGTCGAGGGCCCTCAATTCGTCGAGGATGGCGCCTTTGATCCGGTTGATGGCATAGGTCTCGAACTTGAAGCCCCGATCCGGCTCGAACTTGTCGATGGCGTCGATCAGGCCAAACAACCCGTAGCTCGCCAGGTCGTTTTGGTCGACCGAGCGAGGGAGCCCGGCGCCGACCCGGCCCGCCACATATTTTACAAGAGGTGAGTAGTGGAGGATGAGCCGCTCCCGGATCCCCGGGTCGCCAGAGACCTTGAAACGCACCCACAGAGCCTCGACTTGGGTCTGCTCAGGCTCTTGGATGACTTCGCTCATAGGTGTCCCTCAAATGGCGCCGTGTAACGGCAGTGTAGATCTGGGTGGTCGCCAGATCGGTGTGACCCAATAGATCTTGGACAGTTCGCAGATCGGCGCCGCCTTCGAGGAGGTGGGTGGCGAAGCTGTGACGGAGGGCATGGGGGAATGTCGAGGTGTGACGGGCCACTGCTCTCCGCGCCCCCCGGGCGTCGAGTCGGCCACCCCGGACACCGACCCACAGCCACCTTCCCGACTCGGGGCCG
>CAYZKF010000076.1:0-7769 GCA_964479135.1 uncultured Acidimicrobiaceae bacterium | reverse complement strand
TTCGCACCACCTCGTCGGCGGCGACCTCGACACCGGCGGCGACGATCACTCCGCGCTCATCGACCTGGTACTCGCCGGTCTCGAACGCGGCGGCCACCTCCTTGACCTTTGCCCCGATCCTGGGACCGAGCACCGCGAAATCGGGCTTGTAGGCGACCTCGACCACCGCCTCGGCATCAAAGACGAGATCTTTTACCCGGAGCTCGTCGCGGATGACATCTGAATGGCGCGCTGCCACTGCGCCACCGCGGATCCGGGCGGTCCTGAGCGGCTGACGGAGCTTGATCCCGGCTTCGTTGCGGGCTCGCCGGCCCAACTCGACGATCTGACGGGTCACTTCCATCTCCTCGAGCAGGGCTGGATCGCCATCGCCGAGCGGAATCGGCCATCCGGCGAGGTGTATCGACTCGGGGGCCTCGGGACAGGGCCCGGCGACCAGGTTGGTCCATAGGTTCTCGGTGAGGAACGGCATTACCGGGGCGATGATCCGGAGGGCGGTCACCACTCCCACCCACAGGGTTCGGAAGGCGGCTTCGTCGTAATCGTAGAAGCGACGCCGGTTCCTGCGGATGTACCAGTTGGAGAGATCGTCCAGGAAGGCCTCGAAGCGATCGATCAGCTCGTCGGAACGCCACCTGTCGAGTGCGGTGGTTGCCTCCTCGACCGCAAGATCGACCCGGGCGAACAGCCATCGGTCCATCTCGGTGAGCCCGGCTTGGGCAGGTGCCGAGGTCAGGTCCTGGTAGTCGGGGACGAAACCTTCGATGTTCCCGTAGTCGATGAGGAACCGTGCCGAGTTCCACAGGGTGAGCAACCTCCGTCTCACCTCATGGGCGCCGGCATACCCGAACAACAGGTTGCGGTCAGGCGGGTGGGCGCAGTACATCCACCGCATCACGTCGGCGCCCATCTTCTCGAAGGCTTCCTCGGCGCTGATCAGATTGCCCCATGAGCCGTGCATCTCCCGGCCGTCCTCGGCCAGCATCCTCTCGTATCCAAGGACGGAGCGGAACGGCGCTTCGCCGACCATCGCCACCGACATGAAGAGCTGGGAGTAGAACCACAGCCTGACCTGTTCCCGCATCTCGCTCACCCAGTCGGCAGGAAACCACTCCTCCCAATAGCTGTGGTCGGGGAGGTCGGCAGTGGTCAGGCCGGCAGCGGCCCCGGTGGCGTATCCGCTTTCCACCCATTCGTCATTTCTCCAGCCAAGGGTTGACATGGGGACGATCCCGGCATCGAGCCAGACGTCGCCCACCTCGGTGACCCTGGACACCGCGGGGTTGTCGCATTCGGAACATCTGATGGTGACCCGGTCGACCCACGGTCGGTGAAGCTCCTCGAGCTGGTCGATTCCCGCCGTGGCCAGCTCGGCGAGATGGTTCCGGGAGCCGACCACGGTGAGATGCCCGCAGGGGCACTGGTAGAAGGGGAGAGGCAACCCGTAGTACCTCCGGCGTGAGATGTTCCAGTCGCCCATGTTGACCAGCCAGTCGTCCATGAGCTTGCCCATGTAGGCAGGGGTCCAGTCGATGGTGCGATTGGCCTCACGCAACTCCTCGCGGATCTGGTCGACGGCGATATACCAATCGTCGGCGATCCTGAAGATCAGGGGAGTGTCACAACGCCAGCAGTGGGGGTAGGAGTGGACGTATTCTCCGGATTCGGAGAGGAGTCCCTTTCTTTCCAGGTCCTCGGTTATCGACTCCCGGGCGTCATTTGTGCCGACACCGGTCAGCCATCCGTACTCCGGGTAGAAGCGGCCCGACTCGTCGACTGGCATGAGAACCGCCAGGTCGTTGGCCTGACCCAACTCGTAGTCCTCGGCGCCACAGCCGGGGGCGATGTGAACGATCCCGGTGCCCTGGTCGAGGTTGACCTCTTCCCAGACCACCACCCGATGATCGACTGCGGCTCCTGCTTCGAGGTCGTCGAAAGGCCCCTGATAACGCCACCCTTCCATCTGATGTCCCGACATCGTCTCGACGAAGCTCTCGTCCGGGTAGCGATCGACCGAGACCCACTCGCCGTTGTCCCGCCTCCCGTACACATATTCGGGATGGACAGCTGCCGCGACATTGGCGGGGAGAGTCCACGGGGTGGTGGTCCACACCACCAGAGACTCACCGTCCCGGTCGGTGAGGGGAAGGCGGACGAAGAGAGACGGGTCACGCTTCTCCTGATAGACGCCCGACATCGAGATCTCATGTTGTGAGATCGAGGTACCGCACCTTGGGCACCACTCGGTGGAACGGTGGCCACGATAGAGCATCCCCCTCTCGTCGATCCTCTTGAGAAAGCGCCAGATGTAATCGATGTTGGTGTCGGAAAAAGTCAGATAGTCGGCGCCCCAGTCCATCCAGTACCCGAGGCGTTTCGACCCCCGGGTCAATTCGGCCACCGACCAGGCCACTTTGTCACGGCACTTGCGGGCAAAGCGCTCCAACCCGTACTCCTCGATCTCGCGCTTCGAGTTGAGCCCCAACTCCTGCTCGACACCGACCTCGATCCACAGGCCCTGACAGTCGAAGCCGTTTTGATAACGGAGGTGGTGGCCCTGCATTGCCTTGTACCTCTGGAAAACGTCCTTGAGGGTGCGGCCCCAGGCGGTGTGAACCCCAAGGGTCTTGTTGGCGGTAACCGGCCCGTCTATGAACCTGAATAACGGGCCGTCGGCGTTCTGCAGTCGGAGTTTGTCGAAGATCCCGTTCTCGGCCCACCATTCGAGGATGTCGAGTTCCAGGGCATCGTGGTCCGGGGACCCGGCGAGGGAGCGGAACGCCGGTCTTCGATCAGGGTCGGTCATGGGGCTGGCAAGAGTAACCAGAGCGTGGACCTTCGCCTTCTCCACCCAACTTCACATGTCGGGCGATGCACCGAGTGCCAACGCCGGGTATGAAGCCGGGCGAAGTCAGGCGACCGAACGGGAATCCCCACATAGAGCTCCGGCGTTGGTAGGGTTTCCGCCCTTTGTTCATGGGGAATCCGATGGTACGACAACTCGCCAAGACAACTGTTGATCGCTTCCGCAAGCGTCTCGAGGATGAGCGTGAACGACTCGCGGCACAGATCCTCGAGTACGAGCGTGAGATCGAAGAGGCCAGGCTCACCGAGAGCTCGTCCGACCGCAGCCCCGACCCGGGAAACGCCGAGGCCAGTTCGATGAAGCTGGAGTACGCCAAGGAGCTGTCCATCGAGCAGAACACCCTCGACCTGTTGCGAAAGGTTGAGCACGCCCTGGCCAGGATCGACGCCGGGGCATATGGCACTTGTGAGAGCTGCGGGAAGGCCATCCCGCTCGAACGGCTCGACGTCCTCCCCTACAGCACTCTTTGCGTCGACTGCGCAGCCAAGACGTCTTGATCGGGCGGTACCGGCTCCCGGTTCTCCTTGGCATTGCCGTGGTCATCGTGGACCTGGTCACCAAGCGGGTCGCCGCCGACCGCTTCGCCGATGGTGACCTGGTCCTGATACCGGGGTTCCTCAGGCTCACCTTCGTAGAGAACCCTGGGGCGGCTTTCTCCCTGTTCCGGGATGCCGGGCCGTTCTTCGGGGTCGCCGCCATCGTGGTCACCGCCGTGGTCCTCTGGACCTTGCGTGCGAGTCGGCCGCTTCTCGAGGTGGTGGCGTTCGGCCTGATAATCGGCGGCGCGTTGGGGAATCTCTCCGATCGCCTCTTTCGTGGCGATGGATTGCTCGACGGGAAGGTGATCGATTGGGTCGACCTGTGGCGGATTCCTACGTTCAATCTGGCCGACGCTTCGATCACCTTCGCCGTTGCCCTGCTACTGATTCACTCGTGGCGGACCAGAGAGACCTCGTAATTCCCGACTCGCTCGACTCGTTCCGAGTCGACAAGGCGATAGCCGAGATCCTGGTGGTGAGCCGGGCCGAGGCCCGACGTCTCATCGAGGTGGGGGTGACCCTCGACGGTGAGCCCGCCGACCCCTCCGATCGGGTCGTCGCCGGTTCGGTGCTCGGGGTCCCTGCTCCAGAGGAGAAGGCGGTGTTGGTCCCCGAATCGGTGGAATTCGCCGTCGTCTACGAGGACGACGATCTGATCGTGGTGGACAAACCGCCGGGACTCGTCGTCCACCCCGGCGGAGGACGGTTGACCGGGACGTTGGCCGGCGGGCTCCTCCACCGGTATCCCGAGCTCGAGGGGGTCGGGGACCGGGGCCGCTGGGGGCTGGTTCACCGTCTCGACAAGGACACCTCGGGTCTCCTCCTGGTCGCGCGGAACCAGGAGACCCACTCCACGCTTTCCGCCCGTCTCCGGAGACGTGAGATCAGACGGTCTTATGTCGCTCTGGTTCACGGGACTCTCGGCTCACCGACCGGGACCATCGACGCTCCGATCGGGAGGGACCCGGCCCAGCCGATGAGACGGGCGCTCACCGTCGACGGGAAACCGGCCCGCACCCACTACGGGGTCACCGCTACCTTTCCTGAGGCGGACTGTTCACTGGTCGCGGTGCATCTCGAGACCGGTCGCACCCATCAGATCCGGGTCCACTTCTCTGCCATCGGCCATCCAGTGGTGGCCGACACCCTGTACGGCCGTCGTCCACGTCGGGCGACCTCCCCGAGGATGTTCCTCCATGCATCCGAGCTGCATCTCGCCCATCCCCGGACCGACGAGCCTTTGGAGCTCTCGAGTCCGCTGCCCTCGGATCTGCAAGCGGTTCTCGACGGCCTCCGGTGACCCGGCTACCGAAGAGGATCGGATACCGTTGACCCCGTGACCCAGGACCCGACCACCGATCACACCACCTCGGCACCGGTCTGCTACCGGCACCCCGACCGTCACACCCTGCTCACCTGTAGCCGGTGTGAGCGCCCGATCTGCGCATCTTGCTCCACCGACGCCTCGGTGGGACAACGGTGCCCGGAATGCCTCCGAGCGGAGGGCACCCAGAAGGTGATCCCCACCGGACCGAGACGGAGCATGTCGGCCGGGGCCCCGGCGACGATGACCCTGATAGGTCTAGCCGTAGGATTTTTCTTCATCACCGGGTTGGGGAGATTCGACAACCCCATCGTCCAGACGCTCGCCCAGGTGAACCCGGTGGTAGGCGACGGGGAGTGGTGGCGGATCTTCACTCCGGTCCTGCTCCACGCGTCACCGATGCACATCATGTTCAACATGTGGGCTCTTTGGGTGCTCGGGCCCCAGGTGGAGAGGGGTGTCGGCACCCTCCCCTTCGTCGGGTTATACCTCGCCGGCGCCGGGGCGGGTGGGGCCTTCTTCTTCGTGACCAACGAAGTCGGCATCGCCGTCGGGGCTTCCGGGGCGATCTTCGGCTTATTCGGGGTGTGGCTCAACTGGGCGATCCGACGACGGAACACCATGCATGGTCAGGCTCTGCTCCGCCAGATCGGTTTCCTCCTCTTGATCAACGCGGCAATCCCGTTCCTGATACCCAGGATTGCCTGGGAGGCTCACCTCGGTGGGTTGATCGCCGGCTTTGTCATTGGGGAGCTGTGGTCGCGGGTCCGGGGACCCAACACCACGCGCATCCGCGCTTTGGTGGCCCTGGGTGTCGCCCTCCTCGCCGCTGTCGCCGTCCTCCTCTGAGCCTGTTTTCGCGCTCTGGCGGGGTTGTTGACCGCGGTGGTACTCTCAGCGAACTACACCGATGTAAGTCATAGGCCCCCTGAAAGTGTCCTTCGCCCATCTCCATCTTCACACTGAGTACTCACTCCTCGATGGAGCGGCGCGGATCGTCGACGTGGTGGCGGCTGCAGCCGCCGACCAGCAGCCGGCCATAGCGATCACCGATCACGGGAACCTCTACGGCGCGGTCGAATTCGTCAAGACCGCCAACCAGGCCGGGGTCAAGCCGATCATCGGCACCGAGGCCTATTACGTCGAGGGGTCCCGATTCGACCGCCCACCAGCTTCGGCCAATCGGCGATTCCACATGACCCTGCTTGCCGAGAACGAGATTGGCTACCGCAACCTTCTCCAGCTCTCATCCAAGGCGTTTCTCGACGGCTACTACTACAAGCCGAGAATCGACATCGACCTGCTTTCCGAGCACTCCGAGGGGATCATCGCCACCTCGGGCTGCCTCGGCGGCCTGGTCCCCCAACTCCTCGCCCCCGACACCGTCAGCGAGGAGGGGAACCAGGGGAGTGAGAGGGACTTCGATGCCGCAGTGGCGGCCGCGGCACGATTCCAAGACGTCTTCGGTCGGGACAACTTCTTCATCGAGCTCCAGGACCATGGGATCGACGCTCAGCGTCGGGTGATGGGAGACCTCCTTGACATCGCCCGCCGTATTGACGCCCCGCTCCTCGCCACCAACGACGCTCACTACACCCGCCGCGAAGAACATGAAGCCCACGACGTTCTGCTTTGCATCCAGACCGGCTCCCTTCGCAACGAGCCGGGACGGCTTCGATTCGAAGGCTCCGAGTTCTATCTGAAGACCGGTGAGGAGATGAGGGCCATCTTCCCCGACTCCGACTTTCCGTCGGCATGTGACAACACGTTGTGGATCGCAGAACGGGTCGAGACCAAGCTGGAGTTCGGCCGGATCCTCCTGCCCCAGTTCCCCGTCCCCGAAGGTGAGACCGAAGTCACCTATCTGCGGCGGCTGGTCGACCAGGGCGCCCGGGAGCGTTATGGCTCAGACCAGGACTCCGAGGTGACCGAGCGGATCGAATACGAGTTGAAGGTCATCGAGGAGATGGGGTTTCCCGCCTACTTCCTAATCGTCTGGGACTTGATCCGTCATGCCCGGGAGAACCGGATCAGGGTTGGTCCGGGAAGAGGGTCGGCGGCGGGCTCCATAATCTCCTACTGCCTCAGGATCACCGACATCGACCCGCTCCGTTACGGTCTGATCTTCGAGCGGTTCCTCAACCCGGGTCGGAAGTCCATGCCGGACATCGACATGGACTTCGACGAGAGATATCGCGGCGAGATGATCCGCTACGCCTCGGAGAAATACGGGCACGACCGGGTTGCCCAAATCATCACCTACTCGACGATCAAGGGGAAGCAGGCGATCCGTGACGCCGCCCGGGTTCTCGGCCATCCCTACTCGCTGGGCGACCGGGTGGCCAAAGCGATGCCCCCGTCGATCCTGGGCAAAGACCCGACCCTGGATCAAGTGCTCGGCCCCCCAGGTCCTGGAGCCCCCTCAGAGGTGCGGGATTGGTACTCCAACGCACAAGGCCTGCGCGAGATGTATGAGGCCGACCCCGCGGTACGAGAGGTGGTCGACGCCGCTCGAGGGCTCGAAGGGCTCCGTCGTCAAGACTCGATCCACGCCGCCGCGGTGGTCATCGCCCCCGAACCGCTGACCAACATCGTTCCCATCCAGCGCAAAGGCGAGTCGGCGGAGACCGTCACCCAATATGAGATGCACGCCGTCGAAGACCTCGGTCTCCTCAAGATGGACTTCCTCGGCCTCCGCAACCTGTCCATCATCGAGCGTTGCCTCGAATTGATCGAGTCGGGCTCGGGGGAGCGGGTCGACATCGACTCGATTCCGCTCGACGACCCCAAGACCTTCGAGTTGCTCCAGACCGGCAACACCGTCGGGGTGTTCCAAATGGAGGGGTCGGCGATGAGGTCGTTGATCCGATCACTCGGCCCCGACCGGTTCGACGACGTGATCGCGTTGGTCGCCCTCTATCGACCCGGCCCGATGGGGGCCAACATGCACAACCTCTATGCCGACCGGAAGAACGGGCGCGCTCAGGTCGACGAGCTTCACCCCGCCTTGACCGAGAAGCTGGCCGACACCTACCAGATC
>CAYZKF010000075.1:0-7851 GCA_964479135.1 uncultured Acidimicrobiaceae bacterium | reverse complement strand
ACGTTGGCGATCCCGCAGTCCGAACCGGTGGCGCTGAGGAAACGCTCGGCGTTCTTCAGCGACTCGGTGAAGATCGCCGATGACAACCCTTGGACCACCCCGTTCTGGATGGCTATGGCCTCTTCGAGGGTGTCGAATTCGACCACCCAGAGGATGGGGGCGAAGGTCTCTTCCTGGGTGACCGACGCCTCCTTGGGAACGACGACGATGGTGGGCTCGACGAAATAGCCGGCCCGGTCGATCCGGTTGCCTCCGGTTATCACCCGGCCGCCCTGTTCCCTGGCCTGGTCGAGGGCGCCCATCATCTGGTCGACGGCTCGCTCGCTGACCAATGGGCCCATCAGCGTTCCCGACTCGAGGGGGTCACCGATAGTCACCTGCCGGTAGGCGTCGACGAGACGGCTGACCATCTTGTCGGCGACAGCCCGGTGAACCAGCAGTCGGCGGAGGCTGGTACAACGCTGACCGGCGGTGCCCACCGCCGAGAACACCGTTGCTCGGACCGCCAGATCGAGGTCGGCATCGTCCATGATTATGACCGCGTTGTTGCCCCCGAGCTCGAGAATGGTCCGCCCCATCCGGGCAGCGACCGCGGGGCCGACGATCCGTCCCATGGCACACGACCCGGTCGCCGAGACCAGCGGAACCCTGACGTCGCGGTTCATCGCGGTGCCCACGGTGGCGCCGTCCCCGACCACCAGGTTGAAGACACCTTCCAGACCGGTCCCCTCCATGACCTGTTGGACGATTCTGGTGACGGCGATGGCGGTCAGCGGGGTCCGCTCCGAGGGTTTCCACACAACGGTGTCACCGCAGACGGCGGCGATCGCCGCGTTCCACGACCACACCGCCACCGGGAAGTTGAAGGCGGTTATCACCCCCACCGGGCCCAGGGGATGCCAGTGCTCGTACATCCGGTGGTTGGGCCGCTCCGAGGCCATGGTCGCTCCGTAGAGCTGTCGGGACAGGCCCACGGCGAAGTCACAGATGTCGATCATCTCCTGGACCTCCCCCACTCCTTCGGGAAGAATCTTTCCCGTCTCCAGGGTGACCAGTGCTCCCAGGGCGTCGATGTTGTCGCGGAGAGCGTTGCCCAGCCTGCGGATGTATTCCCCACGTTTCGGGGGCGGGTTCGGCCGCCAGCTCTCGAAGGCATCGACCGAACTGGCCACCACCCGGTCGTAGTCGTCGGCCGAGCCCATGGTCACCTTGGCCAGGATCTCGCCGGTAGTGGGGTTGGGGACCTCCACTTCGGCCCCGGTGGCTTCGATCCACCCGCCGGCGTAGACCCCGGAGTTGGTCGGACCGATGCCGAGACTCTCGAATACATGGGCCGGCGTCACCTGGCCACCACCGCCTCGATCTCGACCAGGAACCCGCCGGGGAGGGCCCCCGCCTGGAAGGTGGAGCGTGCCGGGGGCTCCGACGAGAAGTACGAGCCGTAGACATCGTTGACCGTGGCGAAATCGGCCATGTCGGCGAGGAAGATGGTGGTCTTGACGATGTCGCCGAATCCGAGGCCGATATCGCCGAGGACCACACCGATGTTGTCCATCACCCGCCGGGCCTGAACCGCCACATCGTCGGGGCTCCGCTCGCCGGTGACCGGGTCAATTGCCACCTGACCGGAGATGAAGACCAAGCCGGCAGCCTCCGCCGCCACCGAATACGGGGCCATCGGCGTGGTTGCGGAAGGGGTATGAGGGATGAATTTGGGCATGGCGCCAAGGGTACCCCGTACCCCGTACCCCGTACCCCGCCTGATCCCGTCCATCGCGGGTTTGGCGCCGCCCCGAAAACGGCCCGCACGATCAGTTCGCGGTAGGAAGTGCGGAGCCGAGCGAGGCGAGGCGACTAGGAGAACGAGTTCCCACAGCCGCAGCTGTGGGTCTTGTTCGGGTTTTCGATGGCGAAGCCGGTGCCCATCAACCCGTCTTTGAAGTCGAGGGTGGACCCGCGGACCATCTCGGCGCTCTGGGGGTCGACCACCACCTTGACCTCGCCGAACTCCTCGACGATGTCGTCGGTGTCGATCTCGGAGTCGAAGTACATCTCGTACTGAAATCCGCTGCATCCCCCGGGGCGAACCGCCATGCGCAGGGCGAGGCCAGGCTCGTTCTCGGCGGCGATCAGCTCGGCCACCTTCGACACGGCGATGTCCGTCAGTTTGACCGTCTTCTGCGGCTGGTTCGACTTGATGCTGAGAATCTGGGTCATGTGCTCCTACTTGGCTACCCACCAATTGTAACCCCACCCGCCCGCTCCACCATTCCCTCAAGCTTTGGGGCATACCTACCCTGGCACACATGGTCACCGTAGAACAGGTGATGGAAACGCTGGAACGAGTCCATGACCCCGAGCTGGGCGGAAACGTCGTCGAATTGGGGATGATCACCGACGTCCGAATCGAAGGGGACCACGTCGACATCGGTCTCGCTCTGACCATCGCCGAGTGCCCGCTTCGCTCCCAGATCGAGGGTGACACCCTCCGTCGTGTTGCCGACCTGCCCGGGGTGGGGACCGTCGATGTCCGAACGACGGCGATGACCAAGAAACAACGAGCCGAGTTGATGTCGGTGGCCCGGATGAAGGTCAGGGAGAACGCCCAGCCCACAATGATCCCGCCGACGACGCGGGTGGTCGCGGTGGCCTCGGGCAAAGGAGGCGTGGGCAAGTCGTCGGTGTCGGTGAACCTCGCCGCCGGTCTCGCCGGTGACGGGTACCGCGTCGGGCTCCTCGATGCCGACATTTGGGGATTCTCGGTACCAAGGATGCTGGGCATAGCCGGCCGTCTCGAGGCCGACGCCACCACCGGCCTGATCCAGCCCCTCACCGCTCACCGGGTCCGGGTGGTCTCCACCGGTCTGATCATCGAGTCGGAAGAGACTGCCCTGATGTGGCGTGGCCTGATGTTGTCCAAGGCCCTGGAACAGTTTCTCACCCAGGTCGAGTGGGGGGACCTCGACTATCTGGTCATCGACATGCCGCCGGGGACCGGCGACGTCCAGATGGCGCTGACTCGCCTGCTCCCCCAGGCCGAGATGTTGGTGGTCACCACACCTCAGAGAGCGGCACAGAAGGTGGCGATCAGGGTGGCCGACATGGCCCGGAGGTCTCACATGCCGATAGTCGGCGTGATCGAGAACATGTCGGGTGAGGTCTTCGGCGAAGGAGGAGGCGCCGACCTGGCAGCCGAGATCGGGGCTCGATTCCTCGGGTCGATCCCGATGGACCGCAGAGTGGTCGAGGGAGGTGACGGAGGCAGCCCGGTGATGGTCGACACCGATCTGGGACCTGCGGGTATGGCATACGCCGAGGTCACCGCGCGTTTGGTCGAGGTGCTCCCTCCCCCCCAGATGGAGACTTGCACCGGCAGAATCGCCAAACTGATCGCTGGCCTCGAGGACGGGGCCGCCTGACGGATCAGGTCGACTTGGGTGGCACCCAGAGATCGAAGGAGAACGGCTTCTTCTCTGCGCCGGTGACCACATAGGTGCTCATCACCTTGTCGGCGATGGTCTGCCGTTTCACGTCGACCAGTGGGAGCAGGTAGCCGAGCCCACACACCATCCCATCGATGATGTGGGCGAACTTGCGCCCGATGCCGGCTCCGCTCCCGATCAATTCACCACTGACATTCACCACTCGGATCCCCATGATCGCCTTCCCCGGCGTTTGGCCGGTGACCCCGTCGAGATGGCCGAGAAGGATGGTGTAGGCGATCCCGATCAGCGATACCGGGCCCAAGACTAAAAAGTTGCTCCGGAATAGAGCCCCGATGAGGATGAACGGGCCGATGTCGATCAGGTAGCCGAGGGCACGGGTGCCCCAGTCGGCCAGGGGCGCCGGTGTCGGGCTCACCGGGGGAATGTCGGGTGTGGTCACTGCTCTCCTCACTGGGCGGAGGACGGACCATACGCCATGCCGGGGGCCGATGAGTGGAGCGTCGGGATGACTAGTCCGTCCTGTGTTACATGGAACCATCCTTTCGCAACCACTCTCCGTGATCAACAATATGGCTCAGAACGTGCGCCTGCCAAGCAGCGGTTTGGGTTGGGGGCAATAGGGGCTGGGAGGCACCACGGAGGGAGGACCCGCAAGGGTCCTCTCCTCGCGTCCGGTCAGCAGATCGACCGCACCAACGGGTAGGGGTTCACCGGGGCGCCGCCCCCGGGATGGAACTCGAAATGGAGATGGGGCAGCCACGACGGGGAATTGCCGGTGCTCCCGTTGTAACCGATCACATACCCCTGTGGCACTCGTTGGCCGACACTGATGTCGCCATATGAGTCGAGATGGGCATAAAAGAACTGGTCGCCATTGTGTGCCCTCAGCCAGACGGCGAATCCGGAGAGGGCGCCGGTGGTGATCCGATGGATCGTCCCGTCGAAGATCGCCACGATCGGTGTGCCCCGGGCGGCGATCATGTCCACACCCTGATGTGACCTTCCCCCCGAGCGGGGAGCTCCCCAGCTATCGCTGAACGACGAAGGGCCGGCCACCGGGCACGATCCTCCCGCGGGCAGGGCCGGTGCCGGCGAGGTGGTCGTGGTTGTCGAGTCCCCAGGCTCATCGTCACTGTCAGTGGTCGAAGGCGGAGCAGTCGAGGGCGGAGTGGTCGTTGGCGTGGTAGTGGCCACTGTGACCGGGGTAGCCGTCGTGGTGGTGCGGGCCGCCTCGAGCCGACGTCGCTCCTCCTCGCGGCGACGCTCCTCTTCCTGCCGCCGACGCTCTTCGGCCTCGACGCGTTGACGCTCCACCAGCCGGTCATAGAACACCTGGGCAGCGGACACCGTCTCGAGCAGATCGGCCGCCATCACCTGGAGATCGGCGGTGAGCGCAGCCTGCTCCGACGATGCTTCGCGGAGACGCTCGGTTTGGTGATCGAGCTCCCTTCGGTACACGCCAAGTTGGTTGATCAGGCTGTCGTCGGACCCACTGACCCCCCTGAGATACTCGAGACCGGCGAAATAGGAGTCGCTGTCGGTGCTGACCGCCATGCTCAGGGACATGCCGCTCGCCGCCGACATGTACATCTCGATGGCCACATCTTGGAGACGTGACTCGGCGTCAGCGAGCTGCAACTGGGCATGGCTGATCGAAGACTCGAGATTGTCGATCTCATGGTCCAACGCCAACTGGCGGGCCCAGGCCTCCTGGACCTGGTCACCCAATGCCTGCGATTGAGCGAGCGCCCTGTCGAGCTCCTGGCGGGCGCGGCGGACGTCGTCGTCGGTCACCTGGGCGAGGGCGGGTATGGCCGACGCCAGGATGATCAAGGCCAAGGTGATTCTGGTCGGGCTCAGCTTCATCAGGTTTCTCAGGGCACGGCAACCGCTCGGCCGCCCTCAAAGGCTATCCGCCCCTCCTCGGCGAGCAATTTCAAGTGAGCCTCCACGGAACGCGCCGCCAGTGGATGGAGCGAAGTATCGACTTCGGAATACACCGATGACACCACCTCGTCAGTGGTAGCCGCCCCATCGCGGACCGCGGCAAAAACCTCCTCGTGGCGTTGCAGTCGGTGGGCCAGATACCAATCGATGGTGGCCTCGGCGTCGTCCATCTCCTCGCCGTGACCGGGTAGGAGCCTCTCCAACCCGAGACCCTGGAGTCGTCGCAGCGAGCCCAGGTACCTCCCCATGTCCTCGACCATCACCGACGACCCACCGATGATGTGGTCGCCGGTGAACACCACCTTCCCCACCTGGAAGCAAAGGTGGTCGTCGGCATGGCCTGGGGTGTGGACCACCTCCAGCTCGAGTCCACCGACGGCGAAGCGATCGCCGTCGACCAGCCTGATGTCGGGTTCGAACCCGTGACCGGCCCCGTAGCCAACCGCCGCCACCCCCAGCTCCCGGGCCAAGGGGTTGGCCAAGGGGGCATGGTCAGAGTGAGTATGGGTGACCAGGACCCCGATCGACTCCCGACCGTCCAAACGGCCGATGATCGCGGCAGCATGGCCGGCGTCGATCGGACCCGGGTCGATGACCACCACGTTTCCTCCGCCGTCGTCGAGGAGCCAGGTGTTGGTACCCGCCCCGGTGAAGGGACCGGGGTTGTTGGCAAGCATCCTCTCGATCCTCACGGCGAATCCGCGGGGAGATGAATGGGGAGCAGAGAACCGTCTTCGAGCACCCGGGGAGACACCAGGGTCCGGCCGTCGGCGCCCTGGGCGGAGGAGACCGCGTCGTCGATCGACGCTCTTTTCGACAGCCAGCGGAGATGGGCCAAGGTGGGGAGGATCATGTTCCATCGGCCCGAGTCACCGTTGTCCAGGGCCGTCTCCGGCGTCACCCAGGCATGTTCCACCAGCTCGCCGTGGTCTACCACGACTTCAGGGGTCTCATCAGCGGCCAGAAGGTAGAACCTGGTGTCGAATCGATGAGGCATCACCTCGGGGGTGACCCAACGTGAGACCAGGACCAGTGACGCCACGTCGAGAGAGAGCCCCTCCCCGGCCAGCCATCGGTAGAGGTCGGCGTCGCGGAGACCGGGAGCTCTGACCAAACTTCCCAGGATGGAAAGCAAACCGGTCTCTTCGGCGAGCTCCCGGAGAGCGGCAGCCCGGGCTGCGCCGTCCTCACCGGTCTCGCCGGTGTGGCTCCGATCGACCGGGTCGACCGTCCCGCCGGGAAAGACCACCAGGTGCTCGAAGGTCCCTCCTCCCCGCCGCTTCACCATCAGAACCTCGAATCGCGGCGACGTGGGCCTGAGGACGACGACACTGGCCGCGGGACGAGGGATCGGCGACTGTAGGGGCACACCGGTCATCCTAAGAACCGACGGGGATGCCGAGGCTCTTCAGGTTTCCGGGCCAGCCTCGACGTCGAAGGGCCCACCTTCCCGCCGGGGGTCGCCCTGCGTTCCGGTGAGCCCGATCCAAATATGTCGTGGTCAGCCGACGAGTGTCACATTGCGACGCTCGACCTCGGTAAGCCCGCCCCAAATCCCGAACGGCTCACGGATGGCCAGCGCGTGCTGGAAGCAACTCTCTCTCACGGGGCACACCCCGCATATCGCTTTCGCCTTGATCTCTCTGCGCTCCCGCTCTTCTTTCCTTTCGAAAGTCGAGGGGGGGAAGAAGAGATAGGCGTGGTTTCCACGGCACAATGCATTCAGCTGCCAATCATCCTTGTAGGACAACCTGCTCCTCCCGCTTGGGCGACAACCGCCCCGAACCTAACGAACCGGCGCCCAACCTTCAAGAGATAATGTGAGGGAGCGCCGTCTTTATGTTTCGCGAGATGCCGCCACCTTGTCGACTTCGAGGTAGAGGCCGTCGACCCCGGTGACCATCACCTCCGCACCGGTGACCAGGGCCGCCTCACGGTGGGCGGTCGCCCGCCACCGAGCTCCGGCGACCTCGACCACCCCGTCGGGGTCGAAGTCGACGAGAGCGGTGCCAGTCATACCGACCAAACCCTCCCGGCCCATGGTCATCGTGGAGAGCCGGGCTCGTTGCACCGTGGGCATGGCCAGCAGGTAGAAGAAGAGCACGGCCAGCACCGAAGGCAACACCAGGTACCACCTCGGATCGATCTGACCTCTCCCATCCACCAGGTAGACACCACCGACGAGCATGGCCAGCGAACCGACGACCACCGCGACCCGAGAGCCTCCTCGCTGATGAGCCCAGGTGAGCGCCATCCAGCCGGCCAGAGTCAATGCCAGCGCCCACCACCTGACCGGGAGACTGGCAAGACCCCAGCCACCGAGGAGGAGCGATACCCCGGCAACACCTGCGGCGACTCCGGGGCCGAGAGCGTAGAACTCAAAGGCGAGGATGGTTAGACCGACCACCAGGAAGAAGAACGCCGCCGCGGGGAGCACCGCCAGACGGAAAAAGCGATC
>CAYZKF010000074.1:0-7959 GCA_964479135.1 uncultured Acidimicrobiaceae bacterium | reverse complement strand
TGGGGGTGACCAAGAGGTCGTCTTCGATCCGGACCCCGATCCCGAGAAACTGTTGGGGGACGGTGTGCTTGACCTTGTCGGCGGCCTCCTTCTCCTCGTTCTCCAGGGCGGTGGCGGCAGCCCGTCCCAGCCGAATCCGACGCTCGTTCCACTCGTCGAGGTCGTAGGGGAGAAGGGTCAACTCGATCTCCGCCTTGTCGGGGGCGACGTAGATCCCCGGCTCGACGGTGTAGACCATCCCCGGCTCCAGAGGTCTGGGCTTGCCGTCGACCCGATAGCCACCCCGGTCGTGGACATCGAGACCGAGCCAATGACCGGTCCCATGCATGAAGAACTCGGTGTAGTGGTGCATGGCCAGGGCATCCTCGACCGGTCCGGGAAGTAGCCCGAGATCAACCATCCCCTCCACCAGGACCCGGGTTGAGGCATCGTGGATGGCGCGCAGGGTCGAACCCGGGTGTGACAGCTCGATGCCTTTCGCCTGGGCGGCGAGGACCACCTCGTAGATGGCCCGCTGCGGGCCGGTGAACTTCCCGTTGGCGGGGAAGGTTCGGGTGATATCGGAGGAGTAACCCTCGACCTCGGCCGCGGCATCGATGAGGACCAGATCATCAGGACCTATCTCCGAGTCGTTCTCCACATAGTGGAGGACACAGGCGTTGGCCCCGGACGCCACGATCGACGGATACCCGTTGCGAGGCGACCCCCCGAGGCGCCAGTAGTACTCGAGCGCAGCCTGGACTTGATACTCCCGCATCCCGGGACGGGCAAACCTGATCGCCTCCCGATGACCGTCGGCGGTGAGCCGGCAAGCACGGCGCATGACGTCCGCCTCGTAGTCGTCTTTGATCAGCATCATCTCCCCGATGGGGACCGAGACGTCCCGCACCGTTGACGGGACCACACCGCCAAACCGCTCCCGATGGGCCCGGGCCCGTTCCACGGCGGCGGTCACCTTGTCGTCGAGCGCCGGATTGCCGGTTCGGTACCAGATGACCTCCCGGCCGATCAGGTATCGCTCCAACACGTCGTCGATCTCACCGACCTCGTAGGCGGCATCGGCGCCGAAAGCCTCCTTGGCACCGTCAACCCCGGTGCGAATCCCGGTCCACACCTCCTGTGAAGGGTCTTTGGGTCGGACAAAAATGGTGTAGTCGCCGGAGTCGTGGCCCGGTGTGATCACTGCCACCGCATCGGGCTCGTGGAAGCCGCTCAGATACCAGAAGGCGGAGTCTTGACGGAACTCGTGATGGACGTCGTAGTTGCGGATCACCTCGGTAGCGGCGGGGACGATGGCGATGCCGGTATCGCCGATGTGCTCGGCGAGCCGACGACGCCGCCCGGCGAAGGGTTCGGTCATCCGGGTGAAGTTAATCGCTGCCGTGAACCCAGGATCAACACAGCCTGCCCAGCGACGCCTACAACCCTGGGGTCGTCGTTCCTCGTCCGCTGCGCGGTATCGGTGTCATCTCAACTCCAGATCCACGATCAGAGGAAAGTGGTCCGAGCCCAGAGACGGGCCCAGTTGACGGTCCCTGACCCCCAGGGCCTCGCTGTGGAGGAGGTGGTCGATGGGCACTCGCAACCAGGGGCTGGAGTCGATCGGGAAGCTGGCATGTAGTCCGAACCCGATCTGCGAGTTGCGCAGCCCGGTCGACCCTTCGAGACGACGGAATGGCCACGACCACGGGGTGGCGTTGAGATCACCGGTCACGATGAAAGCCCCTTCCTGTCGAGAAGCCCACTCGGCGGCGAAGAGAATCTGCTGGTCACGGGTCCGTGCCCGGTGGCCGTCCGTGGGGGCCAACGGGTGTGATGAGAGCACACTCACCGTCTGCGGCCATCCCTCAGGACGGAAGGTGATCTCGACGGCTCGTGGCTCGGTGGTGGCGAACCCGTATGGGATCGGTTCGACCTCATCGCCCCGAACCAGGACCAGAGTGCCAAAGATCAGGTCGTCGGTTCGGGCCCTGATCACCTGGTAGTCGCCACCGGCCGACTCGGCAGCCACCTCCCAAGGACGGCTCGCCTCGTGGAGGAGGACGATGTCGGGGTCGATGGTGGCGATGTATTCGAAAACCTCGGCGAACCCCTGGTTGGTGGAGAGGATGTTGAACGACATCACCCGAAGGGACGGCCGGAAGACATCGCTCGTCCCCGGGCTCCCCACGAACAAGGGGAGCACCACCACCAGGTTCACTGCCGCCACCATGAGGACCCCCGACCCGGTACGACGCCACTTGCCCACCATGAGGAGGACCCCGAGCACGGTAAGCGCCACCAGGTATTGGACCCTGAAGTTGGCCAGGAGGTCGAGCCACCAGACCCAACGGCCGAAGAATGCGGCCACCGCCACAACTGCCACCGCCACCGCAGGTATGGCGAGGAGGATCACCTACTCCTCCTCGTCGGGAGGCACCGTGCCCGGATCGGGCAACCCATGCTCCTGGGCCCAGTGTCGAGCGATCTGGTACGCCTCTGATGCCGGATATGGGCCGTCGTCGATCCTCTTCTCGAGGAGGATCCCCATGATCTCGCCGACCATGGGGCCGGGCTCGATCCCCAGGTAGGCCATGACCTGGTTGCCGTCGACCGGAGCTCGGAGGCGGGCCAACTCCTCCCGGGCGGAAAGGTCGGCGATCCGCTCCTCGAGCTCGTCGATTCCCTCCTGGATCTGACGCTCCCGCTTGGCGTTGGCAGTGGTGACGTCGGCCCGGACCAGCTCGTTGAGTCGATCGAGCAGATGCCCGGCATCGCGCACGTACCGGCGCACTGCCGAATCGGTCCAGCCCAGCTTGAGGGTATGTGGCCGGAGGTGGAGAAACACCAGGCTCCCAACATCGTCGACGATCTCCTTTGAATAGCGCAGGGCGCGGAGTCGATGTCGAGCCATCCGGGCGCCGACCACCTCGTGGTGGTGGAAGGTGACACCCTCCGGGCCGAATTCGCGGGTGTCCGGCTTGCCGATGTCGTGGAGCAGCGCGGCAAGACGCAACACCAGGTCGGGACGGGTCCGCTCCACCACGGCGAAGGTGTGGGTGAGGACGTCTTTGTGGCGGTGATGGGGATCCTGTTCCATGGCGAGACGCTCGAGTTCGGGGAGGAAATGAGCCGACAACCCGGTTGAGACGATCATCGACAAGGCTTCTGCGGGACGCTCCGCCAACAACAACTTGGAGAGCTCGTCGCGGACCCGCTCGGACGAGATGATCGCCAGCCGATCGGACATCGAGCGAACCGCCTCGACCCCCAACTCGTCAGGTTCGAAGCCGAGCATCGCCTGGAAACGGAACAGCCGCAGCATCCGCAGAGGGTCATCCCCGAAAGACACCTCGGGGTCGAGGGGAGTTCGCAAGGCTTTCGCCGCAAGGTCGGCAAGGCCACCGTGGGGGTCGACAGGGGTCAGCTCCGGGAGGGACAGGGCGATGGCATTGACGGTGAAATCACGACGGCTCAGGTCGGTCTCGATGTCGTCGGAGAACTCGACTCGGGGCTTACGGGAGTCATTCCGGTAGATCTCCGACCGATAGGTGGTTATCTCGACGACATGGCCCTCTTTGCGAGCCGCGATCGTCCCGAAGGCTGCGCCCACCCCGTACACGGTGTCGGCCCAGGTCTCGAGTAGCTGGGCTACCCGCTCGGGGCGAGCACTGGTGGCGAAGTCGAAGTCCTCCAACTCCCTGCCGAGAAAGGCATCCCTGACCGAGCCGCCGACCAGATGGAGCTGTTCGCCGACGTCGCCAAAGATCCGGGACAATTGAAAAGGAGGCAGGTCGTCGGACCGGAGGAACTCGAGACGCTCGGGGATCACGGGACACCCAGGTTATCCGTACCAAGCGAGAGGGCCGGCCCAAGGGGCCGGCCCTCTCATAGCCATTGGAGGAGGAATGGCTACGGCTGTGTCATCAGATTGCTATTCCGGCGGCCATCGCCTTCGCTCGCAACTCGTGAGTGTTCCGGGCGTGGCGCAACACGACGCCGATGTCGACGGTTCGATCGACCACATGCTTGAGCAGCGCCTGGTCGAATGTCTGCATTCCGTGGAAACCGCTCTCTTTGATGATGTCGGTGAGAGTTGACGCCTCCTCACCACCGGCGATCACCCACTCCTGGGCACGTTCGTTGTTGGTCAAGACTTCACATGCCAACACCAGTCCACCATTGGGAGTCTCGACCAGAAGCTGACTGATCACGGCTTTGATCTGTTGGGCGAGCTGCCCGCGAACCACCGGACGGTGAGACTCGGGGAACATCGAGATGAAGCGGCTCACCGTCTCCGCTGGATCGGTGGTCCTCATCGTGGTGACCACCAGGTGCCCGGTCTCGGCAGCGTCGATGGCAGCCCTGGCGGTCTCGGTATCGGCGACCTCGGAGATGATGATGACGTCGGCGTCGTGACGCATGGCGCTGCGCACCGCGGTAGCCATGTCCGGGGTGTCCACCCCGACCTCGCGCTGGACCACTACCGACTTCTTGTCGGGGTGAAGCACCTCGATCGGGTCTTCGACGGTGAGAATGGCGCTGGCCCGGTTGGTGTTGATCCAATCGAGAATCGAGGCCACCGTGGTGGTCTTGCCCGATCCTGAGGGCCCGGTGACCAGGACCAACCCGGACGACTCGGTGGCGACCTTCTCCACTACCCGGGGAAGACCCAACTCGGAGAAAGTTTTGCTCCCGGAGATGACCCGTCGGAGCACCAGCGACACCGAGCCGCGCTGACGGAACGCGGTGGCCCGGAATCTTCCCAGGTCCTGTTTGCCGTAGGCGAAGTCAGCCACCCCGTTCTCGGCGAAGTCGTTCGAAGCTTTCGGGGTGAAGATCGCCTCGGCGTACTCCTCGGTGTCGCTCGGGCTCAGCGATTCGAATTCGTCGAGACGTCGAAGGTCGCCGTGGACCCTGACGATGGGCGCAGAGCCCACCTTCAGATGGACGTCGGATGCCTCGATATCGACGGCGCGTCGCAACAGTTCGTCAATGGTCTTTTCCATAAGCCTTCGTTGCTTATCGGGTCCGAAGGCTTCCGAGTTGAGCGGTGGTTCAGACTTTCCAGTGACGGGATATCGCCAAGCCGATCCGGTCCAGGGTGGCCATCGAGTGGGCGGACACGAGGGGAGCTCCCTCGCCGGGGTCTCCGGCGAGTCCGAGCACCGTCGCCCCCGCGGACTCCTCCAGAGCGGTGAGGTCATAACCGCCCTCCAGGGCCAGAGTCACCCGGCTGGCGGGAACCGTCTCCCCGAGCCGAGCCGCCATCCACCGGAAGTCGGCGGCGACCAGGGCCATGTCGGCCAAGGGGTCGTCGACATGGGCGTCGAACCCTGCGCTTATCAGAACCCAGTCCGGCTCGAACTGGGTGACCACCGGCAGGACCAATTCCTCCCAGGCCCGGCGATACAGATCTCCACCGGTCCTCGCCGGGAAGGGGAGGTTGACGTTGGTGCCCGGAGCCATCCGGTCGATGTCGCTGAGGTGACCCTCGAAGGGGTAGAAGGCGTCCTGATGGAGCGACACATAGAGAACCCCGGGGTCGTCGCCGAGCAGGGCCTGGGTGCCGTTGCCGTGATGGACGTCCCAGTCGAGGATTGCGACCCGCCGGCCACCGTCCCGTAGCCGGCTCGCCGCAATCGCCACATTGTTGAACAAACAAAAACCCATCGCTTTGGCGCGGAGGGCGTGGTGTCCGGGGGGTCGGGTCACCGCGAACCCGAAAGCGTCGGATCGAGACTCCAATTCCTCGACCAGCATGGTCACCGCCCCGGCCGCGCGGAGGGCGGCGTCCCAGGTAGCGGGAGAAGCCACGGTGTCGGTGTCGAGCATTCCCCCTCCCGACCGGCAGAAGTTCTCGACGGCCTCTACGTAACCCGGGTCGTGAACCCTGAGCAGATCGGACATGTCGACCCTCGGCGCCTCGACGTCGACAACATCGAGTCCGGACCCGGCGACACCCCGCAACACCGACTCCACACGTTCCGACCTCTCCGGATGGTGCCTTCCCGTGTCGTGCTCCAAGGCCGACTGGTGGGCCGCTACAACCACCTTCATGGTCGTACTCTCCCACAGATGAGCGACCAGCTGCTGGTCGAAGGAACCTGGCCGGACCGGCTCCGGATCACCAGTGGCTGGGCCCGGGCCGAGGCCAGGCCCTGGAACGACGAGTCATCGGCAGCCCAGCTCCGACTGATCCGAGGCGGCGCCGACTTCCTCGGTGAAGCGACCAGGTTTCTGGGAGAGTGCGGTGGCGAGCCGGTCTACTCCCCGGCTCTCTACCCCACCGCCACCAGGGTATGGAAGCGTGCCGGTTTCCTCCAGGTCGACCATCTTCTCGTCTTGGAGCGCTCATTGTCAGTCCCCTGGACCGAACCTTCGATCCCGATCGGGGTTGGCGAGCCCGACTGGGATGGCCTGCTCGCCGTCGACCGGACGGCCTTCGAGGGCTTCTGGCGGATGAGTCGCCTCGGGCTCGAGGAGTCGGCCGGCACCACCCGTCACTCCGCGGTGATCACGGCGGCGGGCGAGTCCGACCGGATGCGGGGTTACGCCATCGTCGGGGCCCAGAGGGGAGTGGGATACCTTCAGAGGATCGCCGTCGACCCGGCATCAGGTGGGAGAGGTGTGGGAACCGATCTAGTCCGAGCGGCGCTGACCTGGGCCCACCGACACGGAAGTCGGTCCATGGTCCTCAACGTACGCGAGCAGGCGAAGCCGGCGCGGAACCTCTACCGGGCCACCGGTTTCAACGACACCGGAACTCGCCTGGCGATAATGGGGCTCGGGATCCCCCCTCAGCCATACTGAACCGGAGATGCCTTCAGCCATACCCGACCGATTCCGGCTCGAGATGCGTCTCGGTCGTGACGACGACATCGAGGAATGGCTGGCCACCGACGTCTCCTTGGACCGACCGGTCCTGGTGAGGAGTCTCGGCCCGGAATCCTCCGGCGAGCGTCGGCAACACTTCGTCGACAGCATCGGGCGGCTTGCCGCGATCTCGCATCCTCATCTGGCCAAGGTCTACATGGTGGGACAGGTGCAAGGCGGGGCCTACGCCGTGCTTGAGTGGACCGGCGGCTCGACCATCGCCGACCATGTCAACGCCGGGCGGGGTGTGGAGTTGGCCGAGTTCCTCCCCAACGCCGCCGGGCTTGCCGGGGCGCTCGCCGACATCCACGACGCCGCCATCTCCCACGGTTCTGTCGACTCCTCGGCGGTGTCCTACTCATTGGCCCACCCGGCCAAGCTAGGGGCGTTCGGACGGCTCCCCCATACCGACCAGAGAGGAGACGTCATCGCCCTCGGCAAAGTTCTGGAGACTGCACTGACCGCGGCGCCACCAGGTGGGCCACCGCCATCGGAGCGCATCGATGGTCTCCCTCCGGTCATCGACCGTATTCTGCGAACCGCCCAGTCCGGTGGCTTGACGGCACGGGAGATGGAGAAGGCGCTGGCCGCCGCCCCGACACCGCGGGCCCCGGCCCCCGAGCCCCGGGCGGGCTCCCGACGGCTTCTCTACGCAGCCCTCCTCCTGGTCATCCTGGCGCTGGCATTGGTGGGGGTGGGGCTGGTCTTCTCCGGAGGATCGACTGACCCGGTGTTGCCTGGAACCACAACCACCCTCGGCATCGGACTACCGGTGTGGGCAGTCCTCTACCCAAAGTTACGATTCCCACGGTGACCACCCCTCCCCAGGACACCCAGCTTCTTGCACGAGTGGCCGGCGGAGACCACGAAGCCTTCACCGAGGTGATGCGCGTCCATGAGGACCGGGTGTTCGCCGTCTGCCTCCGTATCCTCGCCGACCGTGAGCAGGCCCTCGACGCCACCCAGGAGACCTTTCTTGCCGCATTCCGAAAGGCCCACCAGTTCCAGGGAAACTCCGCTCTGGGCACATGGCTCTACCGGATCGCGGTCAATACCTGCTACGACCAGATCCGCAAGGCCAAGAGACGCCCCTCAGAGCCGATG
>CAYZKF010000073.1:0-8064 GCA_964479135.1 uncultured Acidimicrobiaceae bacterium | reverse complement strand
GGTGAGACCACGATGACCACCGACCGAACCGAGTTCCTTGGGCGTCACGGGAGCGTGGACGATCCTTTCGCTCTCCAGAAGACCAGGAAGCTGTCGGGCCGAGTGGGTGTGGGATTCGACCCTTGTGGAGTCATCCAGCGGAGAATCGTCCTGGCTCCCGGCGAGGAGGTCGAAGTGCTCTTCCTGCTCGGCCAGGGCGAGGACGAAAATGAGGCAAGAAGGCTGGTCGAGCAATATCGCCGGGCTGACGCCGAGACGATCGACGCCGAGGTGGCGACGAGATGGAACGACGTGTCGAAGACTGTGCAAGTCAAGACTCCCGACCGCTCCTTCGACCTGATGATCAACCATTGGCTCCTCTACCAGACGTTGGCCTGTCGGGTGCTCGCCCGATCCGCCTTCTATCAGGCCGGAGGGGCATACGGCTTCCGTGACCAACTCCAAGACGTCATGGCGCTGGTGGTGCCGATGCGAAGTGTGGCCCGTGAACATCTGCTCAGGGCCGCCGCCCATCAGTTCATCGACGGCGACGTGCTCCATTGGTGGCACGAGCCCACCGGGAAAGGTGTTCGGACCCGGATCTCCGATGACTACCTCTGGCTTCCCTACGCCGTGGCCCACTATGTCGAGGTGACCGGGGATGACGAGATCCTCGCGGTCGAGGTGCCTTACATAAGAGGTCCGGAGCTCGAGCCCGACCAACACGAGGCGTTCATCACCCCCGAGCCCTCCGGGACTCAGGGCACTGTGTTCGACCATTGTCGCCGCGCCCTGGAGAGAGGTCTCGCCCGGCTGGGGAAGAGGGGCCTGCCTCTGATCGGGACCGGGGACTGGAACGACGGATTCAGCCGGGTGGGTAGAGCCGGGGAGGGTGAGAGCGTGTGGCTCGGCTGGTTTCTCGATGCCAATCTGAGACGGTTTGCCGACATCGCCGAGGGTATCGGTCAGGGGAGTCCGGCGGCGCAGTGGCGAAGGGCGGCCGGGCGCCTCCAGGAGAGCATCGAGGCGGAAGCCTGGGACGGCGATTGGTACCGGAGGGCGTTCTTCGACGACGGGACACCGCTGGGCTCCTCCGACAGCCCGGAATGCCGGATCGACTCGATCGCCCAGTCGTGGGCGGTGATCCACGGTGGAGGTCGCCGGGATCGCGCCGAACGAGCGATGGCCTCGGTCGAGGAGTATCTGGTCCGAAGGGGCGATGGTCTGGTGCTCCTGTTCACCCCGCCTTTCGACACCTGGGATGTCGATCCGGGATACATCAAGGGTTATCTACCCGGTGTCCGTGAGAACGGTGGTCAGTACACCCACGCCGCCATCTGGTCGGTTATCGCCTTCGCCAGCCTGGGAGACGGGGATCAGGCCGGTGAGCTCTTCGGCCTGCTCAACCCGATCAACCATGCCAGCACCCGGGCGGGAACCCACCGCTATCGGGTTGAGCCGTATGTGGCCGCAGCAGACGTGTACTCCGAGGCGCCCCACGTCGGAAGAGGTGGGTGGACCTGGTACACCGGGGCAGCCGGGTGGATGTACCGGGCCGGTGTGGAATGGATCCTCGGATTCCGCGTGCGTGGGACTCGCCTGGCAATCGATCCTTGCATCCCTCGAGACTGGCCAGGCTTCGAGATCACCTTCCGGTACCACTCGTCCCGGTATGAGATCCGGGTCGGCAACCCCCACGGCGCCACCCGGGGAGTAGTTGAGCTCACCCTCGACGGGGTCACCATGGCCGCCGACTCCGAGATCGACCTGGTCGACGATGGGACCACCCACCAGATTACGGTGACCCTCGGCTGAGCCCTCCTTTTGGGCCGGCGGTGAATGGGCCATTCGCCCCTGGTGCCTCCCTCCGATCCCGCGTGATGATCGTCTCAGTCCCAGGCAGGTCGTGGGCCGCCTGCCCCTGCAATGGATAGGCCCGAGAGAGAAGGTGATTTCAATGGAGCTGAAGCTCTGGTCGCCGTTGTTCGATCTGGAGAGGGAGTGGCGTATTGCCTTTCCCCGTTTCTTCGGTGAGAGCGGAATGGAGTTTCGTCCCTCGATCGACATCGTCAAGCGGGAGGGAGAACTGGTCATCACCGCAGAGCTCGCCGGCGTCGACCCCGAGGACGTCGAGGTGACCCTCGACGACAACTTCCTGCTACTCAAAGGGGAGAAGTCGGAGGAGACGGAGATCTCCGAGGATGATCGCTACATCCATGAGCGGGCTTATGGGAAGTTCCAGCGCCGGATACCCATGCCCGAAGGCGTGAGTGCCGACAAGATCGAGGCCACCACCACCAATGGTGTCCTCACCCTTCATGTCACCCTCCCCGAGGAGGTTGTGGCTGAGCCCCGGAAGATTCTGATCGAGTCCAAGTGACCCGGTGGGTCGGTGAGGCGGGCCATCACGATCCGCCTCACCGGTCCCGGGCATCCGGTCGGGGTTCAGATGAAGAGTTGGACGTCGGCGTCAGCTGCGTAGTCGAGGAAGGCCGCGGCGCCGGCGATCTCGGCACCTTTGATCAGGTCGTCCTCCTCGACACCCATGACCCCCATGGTGGTCGAGCAGGCGAAGAACCTCACTCCGTGGTCCCGCGACATGTCGACGAACTCGGGGACCGAGGGCATGTTGGCCGAATTCATCCACTTCTTCATCATCGCGGTGGCGGCCGCGGTGGCACCGGGTAGGGCACCCAACAGGTTGGGGAGCTGAACCGGCCCTGCCGGGTTGGCCAGTGAGGCCACCTTGAGCTTCTCGAATCTGTCCTCGTGCAGGATGTCGAGACCGAAGAAGGTGAAGAAGATGCCCACCTCCCAGCCGAGGCTGGCCGCCGTGGTTGCCAGGATCAGGGGCGGGTAGGCGCCATCCAGAGTGCCTTTGCTGGCGACCAGGGCGAGACGCCGGGTCCGTCTGTCCTGGTGATCCTGGAACGCATCCAGTTTCTCTGCGAGGTCGGTCATGGCCTTTGTCCTTTCTCGATCCAGAAGACCTGGCTGTCGGGGTGACGCTCCTGTCCGAGCAGAACGTCGCCACGTTGCCTGGCCAGGGCGGGGACGTCCTCGATGGCGCCCGGGTCGGTGGTGATCAGACGGAGCACCTGTCCTGGTGACAGCTGTCCCAGGGCGATGGACGCCTTGTACACCGGGAGAGGGCACAACAGCCCCGAGCAGTCCAATTCGGCATCCTGTCTGATCGCGGTGGTGGGGGTTTGTGGCGTGGTCATTGCTCTCTCCTTGTCTTGGTCATATCCGTGGTCGTCCTTCGTTTCCGATGGTGTCTGTGAGGTAGCTGGTGTACTTGAAGCCCGAATCGGCCGAGATTCCCACTACGACGTCCCCGTCGGCGGTGTCCAACTGGTCGATGGCATGGACGACGGCGCCGGTCGACGGGCCCACGGTCAGGGCCTCTTCACGCCATAGTCGACGGGTCGTGTCGTACGCCGGCCCGTCGTCTACCCGGATCACCTCGTCGATCACCGTCCAGTCGATGATCTCGGGTTGGCTGACCTCATTCATGCTCCTCAAGCCGGGGATGCGGTGCCCGGGTTGAGGCTCGACCGCCACCACCCGGACGGCCGGGTCTCGTTCCTTGAGATAACGCCCGACGCCGGTGACGGTGCCGCCGGTTCCCAGACCGGTGACGAACCAGCGGACCTTGCCTTCGGTCTGGCGCCAGATCTCGGGGCCGGTGGTCTCATAGTGGGCGGCAACGTTGTCCTGGTTGCGGTACTGGTCGGCCATCACATAACGCTCACCGAGCTCGGAGGCGGCCAGCGATCGGGCCAGGGCGATTGCGCCGTCGTTGGGGAGGTCTACCGGGCAGAGATCGTCGGGGGTGTCCCAGACCTCGGCTCCGAGCAGTCGCAGGATCACCTTCTTCTCTTCGGGGACCCGGTCGGGGATGGTGACGATCAGCCCGATGTGTTCGAGGGCGGCGAGGGCCGCCAGGCCGATCCCGGTGTTGCCCGAAGTCGCCTCGACCAGGTCGCGTCCTTCCAATTCTCCCCGTGCGCGTATCCCGGAAAGAAGATACGAGGCGGTCCGGTCCTTGATCGAGCCGAACGGGTTGAGCCACTCCAACTTGAGGTAGGTCTCCGCCCCGGTCGTGGGGACCACCTGGTTGAGACGGACGATCGGGCTGGGGTTGTCGAGGTCGGGGAGAAGCTCACGGACATCCCGGTACCGACGGGCTCTGTGATCGGTACCGAGGAGGTCGGTGGCCTTGGTGGTGGTTGTCATATGGATCGATGTCCTTTAGGCATGAAAAAACCCGCATCCGGGGTGCCGGTGCGGGTTCGGTGTCTGCTTGGAGGTTTGGCTCTACATCACTACCCGCACGGCGCGGCGGCACAACAGGTGCAGACGCAGACCGGAGCGGGCATGTGATTCATCACCGAGCAGTGTAGACGCAGACCGCCCGCAGCGAAACCGGTTTGGGTGTACCCCGTACCTTTGTACTTCGTACTTTGTACTTCGTACTTTGTACTTCGTACTTCGAATCGCGTGGAAGCGCTCGTCGGGCTCCATCAGGTAGCGCACGACGGATCCAAGAAGGCAAAACCACAAGAGAAGCCATCAGAGCAGCCAAACGCCACGTCACTTGCCAAATCTGGAACACCCTCCAAACACCAAGTTGACATAGGAGAGCCCGCTGCGCAGGGGGACAAACCTCGGACACCACCAACCAACGCGCCCCACCCCGCTACAAACGCGAAAGGGCCGCGGTCGAAGTACGAAGTACCAAGTACGAAGTACGAAGTAGAACGAGGACCGACGGCCCGAAGGGTCGTCGAGGGGGGACCAGTGTGGGCGGGAGAGACGGTTCCCCCCTCGCCCTCGCTTCGCTCCGAGCGGTCCCCGCTGTGCAGAGGGACACGAGGCGGTCCCCCCGCTCCGCAGGGGGACAAACCTCGAGTGCGATCAGCCATCACGCCCCACCCGGGCGGCAACGCAAAGGGGCCGCGGTCGAAGTACCAAATACGAAGTACGAAGTACAGCGAGGGAGCGCAGCGACCGAGGCCTTGGCGGGGCGAGATTGTTCCCCCCTCGCCCTCGCTTCGCTCCGGGCGGTCCCCCCGCTGCGCAGGGGGACAGACCTCCGACACCACCAACCAACGCGCCCCACCCCGCTACAAACGCGAAAGGGCCGCGGTCGAAGTACGAAGTACCAAGTACGAAGTACGAAGTAGAACGAGGACCGACGGCCCGAAGGGTCGTCGAGGGGGGACCAGTGTGGGCGGGAGAGACGGTTCCCCCCTCGCCCTCGCTTCGCTCCGAGCGGTCCCCGCTGTGCAGAGGGACACGAGGCGGTCCCCCCGCTCCGCAGGGGGACAAACCTCGAGTGCGATCAGCCATCACGCCCCACCCGGGCGGCAACGCAAAGGGGCCGCGGTCGAAGTACCAAATACGAAGTACGAAGTACAGCGAGGGAGCGCAGCGACCGAGCTACCCGAAACGAGCTCGAAGCCATTTGTCGAGCTCGACCGCGACCAGCACGGTGAGGCTCATGGCGAGGATGATGAACCAGGTGCCCAGGGGGATCGGCTCCACCCTGAGGACGAACTGGGTGAAGGGAAGATGCAGGGCTCCGACGTGTAGCAGCACCGCCCCGAGCACTGCGAACAAGAGGATCGGGTTGGAGAAGATGGAGAGTCGAAGGGCTGAGATGTGCTCGGAGCGGGCATTCCCGGCGTGGACCGCCTGGAAGATGACCATCGCAGTGAGGGCAACGGTCTGCGCCTGGACCAGAGAGCCGGTGTCGTCGAGGGTCCAACGGAACAGGATCAGCGTGCCGATGGCCATCACCAGCCCGGCGAGGATGGTCCGTTGCCAGAGCAGACGGGAGATGATCCCCTCATGACGGGGACGCGGCGGCCGATCGATGATCCCGGGCTCACCCGGTTCGAATGCGAGCGCCACATCCTGGACTCCATTGGTGACGAGGTTGAGCCACAGGATCTGAGCTGGAATCATCGGGAGCGGCCATCCGGCGGCGACGGCGGCCATGATGGCCAGGACCTCGGCGGCGCCACTCGCGATCAGGAAGAAGGTCACCTTCCTCAGGTTGTCGAAGGTCACCCGGCCCTCCCGCACCGCCTCGTAGATGCTGACGAAGTTGTCATCCGCCAACACCATGTCCGCTGCCTCGCGGGCGACATCGGTCCCCGAGACCCCCATGGCCACCCCAACGTCGGCCACCTTGAGGGCTGGAGCATCGTTGACGCCGTCGCCGGTGACCGCCACCACCTCGGAGTGGTACTGGAGCGCTCTGACCACTTGGAGTTTGTGCTCTGGTGCAACCCGGGCGAACACGGCAACCTCGCCGACCAGCCCGCGGAGTTCCTCGGTGTCGAGCGATCCCATCTCTTCGCCGGTCACCACCCGATCAGCCTGGTCGGCGATCCCCAGGTCGGCGGCAATGGCCAACGCAGTGTCGGGGTGGTCTCCGGTGATCATCACCACCCGAATCCCGCTCCTCTGGCAGCCGGCGATCGCCTCCCTGACTCCCTCGCGGGGAGGGTCGAGCATGCCTTGCAATCCGAGGAAAGTGAGACCGTCGAGATCGCCGCCGTCCGATGAGGAGCCCGGCCCGTAGGCCATGGCCAGGACCCTGAGACCCCGGGAGGCCATCCCCGACAAGGCATCATCCACCACATCCCGGTCCAGTGGGACGGTCTCGGACTCACTCGCCATCTCGGTGCACATCGAGAGGACCCGTTCCGGGGCACCCTTGACGAAGACCAGGACCTCGTCGCCACTCCGGCGGGCGCTGGCCGAGTACCTCTGCTCAGGCTCGAACGGGGTTTCCTCGACAACCGACCATTCCCTCCGCTCCTGGTCCGGGTCCAATCCCATCTGATGGGCGGAGACGAGGAGGGCGGCTTCGGTCGGGTCCCCACCGGTGGTCACTTCGTCTCCGTCGACCGAGACCGTGGCCTCATTGGAGAGGACTCCGGCCAACAGGGTGAGACGCACCGGCTCAGAGATCCTGTCATCGGATCCACCGGGCTCGGTGGTGTTGCCGTCGACCCAGACTTCCTTGACCGTCATCCGGTTCATGGTCAGGGTGCCGGTCTTGTCCGAGCCGATCGAGGAGATGCTCCCCAATGTCTCCACCGCCGGGAGTCGTCGGATGATCGCCTTGCGGTGGGCCATGCGTCGGACCCCAACCGCCAGTGTGATGGTGAACACCACGGGCAATCCTTCGGGTATCGCCGAGACCGCCAGGGCCACCCCAACCAGGAACATGTCTGAAGCGCTCTCGCCACGGAGCACCCCCACCCCTACCGCGGCCGCGGCGGCCAGGGCCGCCACCACGCCGACCACCCGGGCGAACCGGCTCATACGTTGCTGGAGCGGGGTGGGTGGCTCCTCCTCTTCCCTGATTTGGGTGGCGATCTTGCCCAGTTCGGTTTCGTCGGCGATGGCGACCACATAACCCCGGCCCCGTCCCGAGGTGACGATGGTCCCGGTGAAGGCCATGTTGGCCCGGTCTCCCACCGGAAGGTCTTCGGCGAGGGGGTCGGTGTGTTTGGTTACCGGAACCGACTCCCCGGTGAGCAACGACTCGTCGACCGCCAGGGAGGTCACCCGGACCAGTCGGAGGTCAGCCGGGACTCGTTGTCCCGACTCGAGCAGCACCAGGTCACCGGGCACCAACAGGTGACTCTCCACCTCCTCCTCGATCCCCGAGCGGATCACGTGGGCCTTGGGCGCCACCAGCCCCATGAGGGCGCGCACCGCCTTCTCCGCCTTGCGCTCCTGGAAGAATCCGATCCCGGCGTTGAGTGCGAGGACGGCGAAGATCACCGCGGCGTCGATGTACTCCTCGATGAGGATGGTGACCACCGTCGCCACCAGGAGGATGTAGACCAGTGGGCTGTGAAACTGGTGGGCCAAAACGGCGAGGACGCCGGGTGGCTTGGTCTCGGCCAGCGAGTTTGGGCCGTGAATCTCTTGGCGCTCCGCCACCTGGTCGGGGGAGAGCCCTCCGGTCCCGGTATCGAGTGACTCGGCGAGCTCCGCTGCCTGAAGCGACACCCAATTCGTCATCCCTTCGAGGGTAACCGCCCCGTTGGTCTGGCC
>CAYZKF010000072.1:1314-8161 GCA_964479135.1 uncultured Acidimicrobiaceae bacterium | reverse complement strand
GTTGCCCTTAGCTCGACGGCGCACATTGCCGCGGTCACCATCTCCACGCTCGCCATCGGCGAGATCACCGGATCGGCATCCCTCGCAGGAGTGCCCTCCGCCGCCGCGGTGGTGGGGACCGCTCTGGGGACGACGGTGTTGACCATCGGGGTGGCACGTCGGGGCCGTCGCCCCGGGCTGGTCCTCGGGTATGCCATCGCTTCTCTCGGTGCCCTCCTCTGCATCGTCAGTGTGACCACCGCTTCGGTCGCCGGTCTGATCGGGGCAATGGGCCTGCTCGGTCTGGGCAACGCATCGGCGCATCTCTCCCGTTACGCCGCGGCCGATATGTACCCCGCCGTCCGCCGTGGGGCGGCTTTGGGCACCGTGGTCTGGGCGGGGACCGTCGGGTCGGTCGCCGGACCTGCCTTGCTCCAGCCCTCGGGGCGACTCGCCCTCTCCCTGGGGCGGTCGGAAATGGTGGGTGCCTATCTGGTGGCTCTGGTCTTCCTCGGCCTTGCCGCCGTGCTCTATCTGGTGGCCCTCCGCCCCGATCCGATGACACTGGCTTCGGAGGCTCCCTCGGCGCGGCGGGTCGCCTGGTCGGCTCTGGCTTCCGCGTTCAAACTGCCCCAGGTTCGGGTGGCGCTCTCGGCAATGGTCGCCGGTCAGATAGTGATGGTGATGATCATGACGGCAACACCTCTACATATACGCCATCACGGCTCAGACCTGGGGATCGTCGGATTGGTGATGAGCGCCCACACCCTGGGGATGTTCGCCCTATCCCCGATCACCGGACGACTCGCCGACCGCTTCGGTGGGTTGCGTGTGGCTCTCGCCGGGATGAGCCTCCTCGCCGTATCGGCGATCGGCGCGGCACTCGGTCCCAGCGACTCGACGCCGGCTTTGGTCGGCCTGCTCTGGCTCCTCGGCTTCGGCTGGAACATGACGTTCGTGTCGGGGAGCTCGATGTTGACTGCAGGCGTCGACACCAACGTCAGGGCGCGTTTGCAAGGGTCGGTCGACTCGGTCACCTGGACCTCGGGTGCGGTGGCAGCAGTCGGGTCGGGTCTCCTCTACCAGGCCAGCGACTACCGGGTGCTCGGTTTCGTCGGTTTGGCCCTGCTGGTTGCCCCCTGCGCAGTGCTGCTGGCCCACCGCCGCCTACCCGCAATCGCCGAAACCTGACCGCAGCGAGTCATCGTGATACGGGGGTCGGCGTCAACCCTCGAGCCGGCGGACTCCATCGACGTCTCGGTGTCGGTGGCTCGTCTTCACACCCCAACGATGGGGTCGAGGGTCAATGCCGGGTGCTCCCGCAGGGCCGCATCGAGCCAGGCCTGGCTGGTGAATAGGGCAAGAGTCGACCCATCGGCACGGGTAGCGACCTCCACCCCGCGCCGACCGGCCAGAACCGATCTGCCGGCGGCGTCGGTGCGACGGGCGACCGTATAGGGAGCGGGCTCGAAGCGGGGGCGGGCGCCGAACTCCGACTCGAGACGGTAGAGGGCCACGTCGAACTGGAGCTCACCGACCGCGGCGAGAATCGGCTCCCGATCTCCACCATGGCTGGTTCGCAGCACCTGGATGACACCCTCTTCATCCAATTGTGATACTCCCTTGCGGAACTGCTTGTAGCGGGCCGTATCGAGATTTCGAGCGATCCGGAAGTGCTCAGGGGCGAAGGTCGGGATCGGCGGAAACTCGGCCTTCCCGTCGACGCTGAGACTGTCGCCGATCCTCAACTCGGTGGCGTTGACCAAGCCGACCACGTCACCGGGATAGGCGATGTCCACGGTCTCGCGGTCCCGTCCGAACACCTGATGGGCATGTTTGGTCGACATGGTGCGCTTGGTGCGATGGTTGACCAGGTCCATCCCTCGTTCGAAGCGGCCCGAGCAGACCCTGATGAAGGCAATGCGGTCACGGTGGCGGGCGTCGAGGTTGGCCTGGATCTTGAACACGAATCCCGACACGTCCCCATCGAGCGGTGTGGTCTGGCCACCGATCAGCGTCGATGGCCTAGGAGGTGGTGCGACTCCGCCTATGGCGTCGAGTAGGAGTCGAACTCCGAAGTTCCACAGCGCCGATCCGAAAAAGACCGGCGTCGACTCTCCGGCCAGGAACCGCTTGTGGTCGCGCTCGGCATCCAGCTGATCGAATAACTCGATCTCCTCGGCAGCTTCGCCACGCCAATCCAACTCCTCCCCCGAACCGAGCTCGAATCGAGTCTCCTTGCCTACCCGACTCCCCCCAGGGGTTCGCTCGAGTCTCCACAACGATCCGTCCCGACGGTCGATCACGCCTGCGAAGTCGGCTCCACCGCCCACCGGCCAGGTGACCGGCGTCGCCTCGAGACCGAGCTGACGTTCGATGTCGTCGATCAGGGCCAACGGAGCCAGGCCAGGCCGGTCCATCTTGTTGACGAAGGTGATGAGAGGGAGACTTCGGGCTTGGGCCACCTGGAACAGCTTGAGGGTCTGGGGTTCGATGCCACGTGCCCCGTCCAGAACAATCACGGCCGAGTCGACGGCGGACAACACCCGGTAGGTGTCCTCGGAGAAATCGCGGTGGCCCGGTGTGTCGAGGAGATTGAAGACCAGGCCGTCATGACCGAACTGGAGCACCGTCGATGTGATCGAGATCCCGCGTTGCCTCTCCAGATCCATCCAGTCTGAGGTGACGTCGCGCTGGCGACCGGCCCGAGCCCGCACCGCCCCGGCCTCGGCGATCGCCCCGGAGTAGAGGAGGAGCTTCTCGGTGAGGGTCGTCTTGCCGGCATCGGGGTGGGAGATGATGGCAAAGGTTCTCCGACGATCGGCCTCGGCGATGACACCCGTCATCCGGTACCCCCGCCTGACAACACGGAGAGGCGGAATATGGCAGCTCTGGCTTCGGCGAGCCGTAGCTCGAGTTGGTCGCATCCATCGAGGGCAAGGGCGATGACACCCTTGAGCCGTGCCGCCGCGGCCTTCTTGTCAGCTGCGCTCCCGTGGCGGACCAGGTCGACGCTGGCGAGCAACTCGGCCATGGTCTCGAGTGACATGCCCACCGGCTTGAGCGCCTTGACCAGCCGCAAACGATCGACATCGGTGTCGGTGTAGAGCCGGAATCCGCCTTCGGTGCGACCCGAGGGGCTCACCAGCCCGATCTCCTCGTAATAGCGGATGGTGCGCAGGGACAGGCCAACGGATTCAGCCACTTCGCCGATCTGGCGGTGCTCGTCGCTCACGTCGGTCTCCTCTTGGCGGGATGGGGGTCGGAAGGTCATCGAGGCCCGGAGGCGAGGATTGGGTAGATCCCGACGACACCGATACTCTACTCTCACGTAACGGAAGAGTTGTAATTCAGGAGATGAGATGAGCCAGCCCGTGACCCGATTGGAGATCGCCGAGGCGGTGCGCTCCGCCTTTGCCAACGGCGGCGCCAGCCGCAACCAAATCCTTGCCGCGGCGATTGCCAATCAGGCCAGGCCGGAAACGATCGAGGTCGTTACCCGACTGCCCGAGCGTCCTTACCCGCGACTCAACGAGATCTGGGCCGAGTTGCACGGGGTACCCGTCGGGGTTTGAGCGACCCAACTCCGTTGGGGTTCTGACAAGCCACCAACACGTTCGCCCGGAGAGGTACGGACGCGAGATTCCGGGTTGCGCCACAATGGGTCGCCGTGATCGGGGAATCTCATCCCGTGGACAGCTCAGACCAGCCTTCCGGCCCGAGCCATCCCCTCTATGTCGACACCATCCACATCAAGGGTTTTCGTTCGATCCGGGACGCCAGCTTTCGCCCCGGCCCGGTATCCGCCCTCATCGGAGGGCCGGCCACCGGCAAGTCCAACATCCTGGCTGCTCTCCGATTGGTCCTCGACCCGACGTCGGCTGGTCCCAAGCCGGGCGACATCCCGGAGGGGGACAGCGCTGACACCCTGATCCAGATCGGGACCGGGTCGGGCTCCACGGCCGCCCTCGAGGGCATCCCGCCTTCTACGGAGATCACCAGAACGGGTGAGCTGCCGGTCGCCCTCTTTCTCCCTGCCCGTCTTCGCTCCGGGCGGGTGGTGGCCGGGACCAGCTCTCGTCCGCCTCACGCTGAAGAGGCCCGGAGGCTGATCTGTGCCGGTGCTCACCTCGAAGCGCTCGGGGCGACGGCGGACGGGGAACATCACGGGTCAACCGAGGCGGCCCACGGACTGGTGGAGGGAGTCGAGGCTTGGACCGGTGCCGGGATCTCCGGGTTGATCCTGCTCATCGAGGAGCCTGAGCTCTACCTACCGCCCCAGACCCAACGCCACCTCTACCGCTTGCTCCGCGACCTCGCCGCCGTCGGCAACCAGGTCCTCTACTCGACCCACTCGCCTTCTTTCCTCAATGTGACCCGGCTCAACGAGTTGGTCCTCACCGAACATCGAGGCCGGGCAGGTACCCGGCTCTTCCAGCCCGAGCCACTGGCGACCAGTGACGAGTTCAGGGCCCACTCCGAGTTCGACGCCTCCCGAAGTGAGCTGTTCCTGGGACGAGCCGCCATACTGGTCGAAGGGCTGACCGAGAAGCTGGCGCTCCCGTTTGTCTTCCAATCACTCGGTTACGACCCCGATAGGGAGAAGATCTCGATCGTCGAATGCGGCGGAAAGGCGAACATACCCCTGGTGGCAAGGGTCGCCACTGCAGCCGGAGTGCCTTTTGTGGTTCTCCACGACAGGGACGCCCCGGCTGGACGAAAGCCGAATCGCGCCGAGCAGGGTCTCAACCGCCTCATCGCCGAGTCGGCGGGAAACGAGAACCGGGTCATGCTGACCCCGGACTTCGAAGGGGTGGTCGGTCTCAGATCAGGCCAATCCAAACCAGCTCACGCCTGGAGGCGTCTCTCCGAGACCCCGCGTGAGGAGCTGCCCGGCCCCCTGGTTCATCTGGTGGAGAGGGTCGTCACGCTCGCTCGGGAGAAAGAGCCGATCCCGACGTCCTGAATCGGTGCCTTCGTCGGTAATGGAAAGGGGCGAGGGTTCCCGACAGGCGTCACCGAGTGATCAATCCTGATATGAATTACCTGACCCCGGGCCGTCGGCCGGGTCAAGACCTCTGGAGGATGAGATGAGCGAGCAGCTCGTGGGAGTCGTGGATCACTGGTATGGAGACGCCGGTGTCGTCGGTGTCGCCGTCACCGGCCCCAGGCTCGGGGTTGGTGACACCATCCACATCGTCGGACACACCACCGACCTGACAGCGACAATCGACTCGATGCAGATCGAGCACGAGACGGTGACCGAGGCCGGTCCCGGCGACCAGGTCGGGATCAAAGTGCCGGATCGGGCCCGGGTCGGCGATCAAGTGTTCCTGGTGGGCGACTGAGCCCAACCGGAGGGATCGGCCGTCGCTCTGAGCGAACCTCAGGTAGTGGGGACCGGTATGCGCGTCAAAGCCTCTCCAGAACGCGGCTGAACACCACATTCGCATATCGGCGTCATCGGGTCTCGGCTGCCTCCACTCCGATGTCGGTGGCCTTTACCGCCAACCACACCTCGGCGCCTGGCTTGATTCCCAACTCGTCGCCCGCCTGACGGGTGATCTCCACGGTGAGCGGCAGAGGCGGACCGGTCTGCAAGCGGACCCGATCCCCCATCGTCTCGACCCGCTCGACCACGGTCGGCCACTGATTCCGGGCGCTGCCCTCGGGTCGGGTGGTATGGACCCCGACGGCACTCGACCGGACGGTGACCAGTACCTCTCCGGCGGCCTCACGGTCGGCGATGTGGAGTATGTGGCCGCCGATGTCGACCTCCCCTTCGGAGGCGACACCGGTGACCATGTTGGCACCGGCCAGTTCGGCCCCGTATCGGGTCCGGGGGCGGAGCCTGATGTCGTCGGCGGTGCCCGACTGGGTGACAACACCGTCTTCGATGACATGGATTCGGTTGGCGAGGAGGAGGGCCTCCTGAGGATCGTGGGTGACGAACAAGGCGGGAACCTCCCATCTGGCGACCAGATCCTTGACCAGGAGGCGGAGACGATGACGCACCAGCGGGTCGAGTGCGTTGAATGGCTCGTCGAGGAGGAGCAGCTTGGGCTCGCCGGCCAATGCCCGGGCCAGGGCGACCCTCTGGGACTGGCCCCCGGAGAGTTGATGGGGGTGACGATCGGCCCAGTCATCAGCGTCGACCTCGACCAACCACTTGGTAGCCTCGGCTCGTCTCCGCTCCCGGGAGCCTTGTCTGACCGCCATCGCCACGTTGTCCAAGACCGTGCGATGGGGAAGGAGGAGAGAGTCCTGGAACACCACGCCGACCCGACGCTCCTGGGGGCTGACCCATTCCCCGCTCTCGGTGTCGACCAGACCGACACCATCGAGAGT
This sequence comes from uncultured Acidimicrobiaceae bacterium, assembly GCA_964479135.1. Lineage (GTDB taxonomy): Bacteria > Actinomycetota > Acidimicrobiia > Spongiisociales > ZC4RG35 > ZC4RG35. The sequence continues at coordinate 1,834 of CAYZKF010000072.1, read as the reverse complement.
GACCCGGCCTCGGTCGGGCCGTTCGATCCCGGCGATGAGTCTGAGGGTCAAACTCTTCCCCGCTCCCGACGGACCGACCACCACGGTGATTCCCGGGCCGGTCTCGAACCTGGCGTCAAGAGCGAAGTCTCCGAGGACACGGGCGACATCGACGACGAGCATCAGTGCACCGTTCGCTCGAGACGACGCACCACCAAGAGGATGGTGACCGCCACCACCAGGAGCACCGCGGCCAGACTCCCTGCCCGGTCGTAGTCGAACGCCTGGACTGCGTCGTAGACCGCTATCGGCATGGTCTGGGTTCGGCCCGGGATGTTACCGGCCACCATCACCGTGGTCCCGAAGTCACCTAGGGCCCGGGCGAAGGCGAGAGCCACTCCGGCAAGGATGCCCCGTCTCGCCAGGGGCAGGGTGATCGACGCCGCGATTCGCCAATTGGGAAGACCCATCACCTTCCCGGCCGCCTCGAAGCGACGGTCCACCGACTCGATGGCGGCTCGGGCGGCCCGGAGACAGAAGG
>CAYZKF010000072.1:0-1304 GCA_964479135.1 uncultured Acidimicrobiaceae bacterium | reverse complement strand
ACGACGCTCTTCCGTTGAGACAGAAGGGGAACGAGGCCACCGAAGCGGCGAGCACCGCCCCCTGCCATGTGAACACCAGCGGGGACCCGAAAACCGTCTCCCAGACCCGGCCGATCGGGCTGCGACGGCCCACCGTGACCAGGAGGTAATACCCGAGGACGGTCGGGGGCATCACGATGGGTGCGGTGGCGATAGCGTCGAGCAGGCCCCGCCCGGGGAACCTCGCTCGAGCGAGGAGATACCCGAACCCGATCCCGGAGATTGCCACGAGCAGGGTGGCGACCACACTTACCCGCAGGGAGAGCCACAACGGATCCCACATCAGGCTCCGCCCCCATCACCGGACATGGTGAACCCATATCGGAGCATCACTTCCCTTCCTTTTGGTTGGCTGACAAACTCGGCGAAGGCGCCAGCCGGACCCACCCGTACCGCATCTCCGGTGACCACCACCAGAGCCTGTTCCAGGGGATCGTGGAGGCCATCGTCGATGAGGACCCACTCTCCTCGCCCGCCGGCAGCGATCGCCATCGACAGGGCGACGATGGCAGCGTCGGCGTCCCCGGTCTCGGCGAGACGGCGGGTGTCGGAGATGTTCTCGCCGAAGACCAACCTGGTCTCGACCGCCTCCCACAGTCCGGAAGCCTCCAGCGCCTGTCGTGCGGCCCGGCCGTAAGGGGCGTGTTCGGGGTTGGCGACGGCGAGATAGCCAACCCCTGGGTCGGCGACCAGGTCATCAAGTCCAGTCCAATCGCCCCAGGAGTCGACCCGCGACCAGATGGTTATCCGCCCGAAGGCATAGGTGGTCTTGGTGTTGGTGTCGCCCCGGCCCGAGGCCAGCACCCGGTCGACGTATTCGACGTCGGCGGAGGCGAAAACATCGAAAGGGGCCCCTTCGACAATCCTCTGGGCGATTTGGCCCGAGGAGCCGAAGTCGAAGGTCACCTCATGGCCGGTCTCTTCGGTGAACAGCTCGCCGATCTCCTCAAAGGCGGGTCTGAGGTCGGACGCCGCGCCTACCAGGAGGGCGGCGCCGCCGGTGAGACGCCCGTCCGAGGAATCGGCGCCGGGGGCGCAACCAGCCATCAGGATCAGGGCTGCAACCAGTGCCCCCACCCGCATCCCGATCATGCCACCCGGCTGCCGATGGCTTCGAGGTCATAACCTCCCACCGTCTCCAGCCGGCGTCGGAATCGTGAGCCCGATATCACCATCAGTGCCGCCTCGACACCCCGATCGTCGAGCCATTGGCTGCCCACCCACAACTCGGCTCGGTGCCATCCCAGAGGGTGAAAGCCGGCGCC
>CAYZKF010000071.1:0-8189 GCA_964479135.1 uncultured Acidimicrobiaceae bacterium | reverse complement strand
TCAGTCATCACAGCCTGAGCGAGGTTGAGCTCAGCCACCCTGGTCTCCGGGTTCCCATCCTCCGACCCAAGCAGGCGGGGGGTTGGAGGGGGGTCGTCCCCCCTCAGTCATCACAGCCTGAGCGAGGTTGAGCTCAGCCACCCTGGTCTCCGGGTTCCGACCATTCCCCGTCCTGTTCGACGAGGGGAACGGTGGGCTCGGCGAACATCCGGGCGAACATGTTCGAGCGCTCGGGTGGGGGTATTGCCTCGGCCCAACGGACCGCGGCTTCGACCCTGTTGGCCGCCTCCCACTCCAGTGTCTGCTGCCAGGCCGAGCTCCAGGCCCCCGACCGGTCGAGAAGCTTTCTCACCCGTTCCAGAGGATCGCGCTCCTCCCACCTGCTCACCTCGGCGTCGTCGCGGTACCGACCCGGGTCGTCGGCGGTGGTGTGGGGCCCGAGGCGATAGGTGACCGCCTCGACCAGGCTGGGGCCGCTCCCGGAGCGAGCCCGCTCGGCGGCTTCCCTAACCGCCACCAGAACCGCGACCACGTCGTTGCCGTCGACCCGCACACCCGGCATCCCGTATGCGTCGGCCTTCTCGGCGATGGTGTCGGACCGGGTCTGCTCTTCGGTCGGGTAGGAGATCGCCCACCCGTTGTTCTGGCAGAAGAAAATGGTGGGGGTCTCGTACACCGCGGCGAAGTTCATCGCTTCGTGGAAGTCGCCTTCAGAGGTGGCTCCATCGCCGAAAGACGTCAGGGCGATGCGACGGCTCTTTTTGAGCTTCTCCGCCCAGGCAAGACCGACGGCGTGGATCATGTGGCCACCGACCGTGATCGAGGGGGGAAGGACGTTTACCCCTTCGGGCAGCTCGCCCCCCCGCTCGTCGCCGGTGCGTCCCAGAATGAGGAGTTGCCAGGGGTAACCGGCCTTCCAGTTGAGCGCGGCGTCGCGGTAGGTGGCCGCCAACCAGTCCCCGGGTCGGATGGCGGCGGCGGCGCCGATCTGGGCGGCCTCCTGACCCCGGAAAGGGGCGTACGTGGCGAGCCGGCCCTGACGTTGCATCGCCATCGACTTGTCGTCGTAGATACGGGCCTCGACCATATCGGTGTAGAGGCCCTTCATCTCCTCCAGGGTCACCGGGAGCCGGTCGGAGACCGATCCGTCCGGGTTGATCAGGCTGAACATCTGTCGGCCGCCATTGACCGCAGTCTGCTCCGATTGCACCGGCGATGTCGGGTCGCCTTCCGTGGGGATCAGCGACTCGAGACCGCGGCCCAGCCCTGGCTTGCGCGAACTCACGTTCTTGGGAGGTTCCTTCCTAATGCCCTACCGAAAGTGGCGGCGAGAGCTTATACCCTGCCCCGGCCTTTCTGGTGCTGTCTCGCTACACCGACGCCGACTCAGAATCGAGCGCCTCTTCCAACTCCTCGACGGTCATCAGCACCTCGCGAGCTTTGCTCCCCACCGAAGGACCCACCACACCTCTTCGCTCAAGGGTGTCCATCACCCGGCCGGCGCGGGCAAAGCCGATTCGCAGCTTGCGTTGCAGCATCGAGGTCGACCCCAGTTGGGAACGGACCACCAGGTCCATGGCCTCCCGGATCAGATCGTTGTCGACGTCGTCTTCGTCTTCGACGTCGGATGTACTGCCGGACACTGGCTCGAGGACCTTGTCTTGGTAGATGGTCTCCCGCTGCTTCTTCACCCAGTCGACAACTGCATGGATCTCCGACTCCCGGACCCAGGCGCCCTGGATCCTCTGCGCTCGAGGCTCTTTGGCGGTGACCACCAACATGTCCCCCATCCCGATCAGCTTCTCGGCACCGGCGCTGTCGATGATCACCCGGCTGTCGGTCTGGGAGGCAACGCTGAATGCGAGACGGCTGGGGATGTTGGCCTTGATCACCCCGGTGATCACATCGACCGAGGGACGCTGGGTGGCTATCACCAGGTGGATTCCGACGGCTCGGGCCATCTGGGCGATGCGCACCACCGACTCCTCGACCTCGCGACCCGACACCATCATCAGATCGTTGAGCTCGTCGATGACCACCACGATGTAGGGGAACCGGTCGAACCCTTCGGGCCCGATCTCTGCTCGGTCCAGCTTGTGCCGGTACCCCTCGATGTCGCGGACTTTGGCCTCGTTGAGCAAGTCGTAACGCCGGTCCATCTCGGCGACCACCCACTTCAGGGCATCGTTGGCTTTCTTGGGGTTGGTGATGACTCTGGTGAGGAGATGGGGAACGTCGTCGTACTGGCCCAGCTCGACCCGCTTCGGGTCGACCAGGATGAGACGCACGTCGTCGGGCGTGGCCCGCATCAGCAAGGAGGTGACGATCGAGTTGATACACGACGACTTTCCTGCGCCGGTCGCCCCGGCGATCAGGACATGCGGCAGCTCGGCGAGGTTGAGCAGCTTGGGCATCCCGGAGATGTCCATCCCCAGACCCACGGTGAGCGACGGATGGGCCAGGGCCGCCTCAGGGCTGGCCAGGATGTCGCCCAGTGACACCAGCCGACGCTTCTGGTTTGGTACCTCGACACCTATTGCCTGCTTTCCCGGGATGGGGACGATGAGACGGACATCGGGAGTGGCCAAGGCGTAGGCGATGTCATGTGACAGGTTGGACACCCGATTGACCTTGACCCCGGGAGCGAGGGCGATCTCGTAGCGGGTCACAGTGGGACCCGGCGTGATCTTGGTCAGAGTGGCATCGACACCATGCTGGATCAGGGTGTCCTCCAGCTGACGGGCGGTTTCTTCGAGACTCCTCTTGTTGATCTCGCCCCCGGTCCCTTCGTCGAGGAGGGAGAGGGGAGGAAGCTGATAGTGCGAGGTGAGGTCGACCATCACCGGTGGCGGTGCCACCGCCTTCGCCGGCTTTGGCTCGGGTGACGACTCCACCTCCACCTTGGGTGACTTCTGCCTTTGATGTTTGCCCCGGGGCTGGGTCACCTTCGCCGGGGGTACCGCGGTGAGATGTTCGACTCCGCCTGGCCCGGCTTCGAGAAGCGTCGACCTGGCGAACCGACGGAGCGATCGGATCATGGAAGCCATCCCAAGGAAGAGCTCCCGGACCGTGGTCCGAGTCATCACCAGGACTCCGACGCCGATCGCCGAGGCGAGGACGACGAAGGCACCCCATATCCCCATGATCCGACGCAAGGGGAAAGCGATCAGGGCGCCGACCGCGCCTCCTCGCTCTTGGACGAGTTCGATGTTGGGACGGAGGGAGACGGCTCCGGTGAGGAGATGGAACAGGGCCAGGGTTCCGATGAAGGTGGTCAACCCACCGATCACCATACGTTTGGCCCCGTCGCGGGGTTTGCCCACGATCATGGCCAAACCGATCCCGGCGAGAGCCACCGGCAAGGCGAAACGCCACACGCCAAAGAGGAAACGGGTGCCGGTCTCGGCACCTTCACCGACCGGCCCGGCCAGGCCGAGGAAAGACAGGGTGACCAGGGTGGCGAGCACGATGAGCAACAAGCCCCAGACATCGTCGGTCTGACGACCCAGGCCTTCGCGGACTCTCCTCCGCAGACCGGTCAGCATCCGGCCGAGGCGGCTGAAGAATCCCTGGTTCTGTTTTCTAGATCGGGACACCCGACTCCGCCCGGAGCCCTTCCGGGTGGGTGTCCGTTTTGGCATTGGGCTAAACGATAACCCACGCGCCGACTTGGGAAGTGCATCTTCTGCACGGCGGCCAACCTCAGGTACCTGTGCCCATATCCGGGTAAAACGCTCTCGAGTTCGAGGGACGTCCCAACCTCGCCGGCGAACTCGAGAGAATTCGGCCCACATATGGGCCTAGCTACCTCAGGTTCGGGTTCTAGAGCTCCATCACCACCGGGACGATGACGGGTTTGCGGGAGGTCTCGGCGCGGATGACCTTGCCGGCGGCCTGGCGAACCGTTTTTTGGAGCTCGCCGCGGTCGGTTCGCCCCGATCGTTGTTCTTCGAGCGCCTCTCGAACCGCTACCGCCGCTTTGCCCAACACCGTCGAAGGGTCATCCATTACACCGTGGCTGTCGAGATCGGGGCCGTAGACGATCTCGCCGGTCTCCCGATCGATCCCCACCGTGACCACCACCACGCCGTCGTCGGCGAGATGGCCACGGTCGCGAAGCACGCCGCTCTGCACCTCTCCCACCGACGAGCCGTCGAGGTAGACGTACCCAGCGGGGACTGCCCGGCGTTCCACGGTGGTCTTCTTCCCCCGGATCACGATTCGGTCCCCGTCTTCGAGGACCTCGACCACGGGCACCCCCATCCGGTCGGCGAGGACGGCATGGGCATGAAGGTGGCGATATTCGCCGTGGACCGGGACGAAGGCCTTGGGCCGCATCACATTGAGAAAGGTGAGCAACTCCTCACGGCGGGCATGCCCGGAGACGTGAACGTTGGCATTTTGTCCATGGACCACCCGGGCGCCACGCCGGAGCAGGTTGGAGATCACCTTGGAGACTGCGGTCTCGTTTCCCGGTATCGGCCGGGCCGAGATCAGCACGGTGTCGTTCTCACCGACGTCGACGAACCGGTGACGCCCGTGTGACATCAGGGATAGGGCGGCGAAGGGCTCGCCCTGGCTCCCGGTGGTGATGAGGAGCTGTTCGTGGGCCGGAAGGTTGGCGAGGTCCTTGACGTCGAGAAGCCGGTCGGAAGGGACCGCGAGAATCCCCAACTCGGTGGCGATAGTGGTGTTCTTGTGCATCGACCTGCCGAAGAAGGCGATCTTGCGACCCGAGTCGAGGCCGGCGTCGACGATCTGTTGGACACGATGGATGTGGGAGGAGAAACAGGCGGCGATCACCCGCCCGGGCGAGTCCCGGACGACATCGGCGATGGGACGGCGAATCGAGCTCTCCGAGGGCTCGAACCCGGAACGCTCGGCGTTGGTCGAGTCAGAGAGGAGGAGCCGCACCCCCTTTCGCCCCAACGCGGCAAAGGCAGGGAGATCGGTGGGGATGTTGTCGACCGGGGTCGGGTCCAACTTGAAGTCCCCGGAATGGACCACCAAACCCTCGGGGGTGTCGAAGGCGAGGCCGGTGGCATCGGGGACCGAGTGCGAGACCGGGATCATCATGAACTTGAACGGGCCGTGGTCCACCCACTTCTTGACTTCGGTGGGACGGAGGTCGGCCGAGACCCCGAGCTCGTCGATACGGCTTCGCGCCAGCTCGACCGCCAGCCGGGTCCCGTACACCGGGACGTTGATGTCCTTGAGGAAGTAGGCGAGCGCACCCATATGGTCCTCGTGGCCGTGGGTGAGGACGACACACTCGACGTCTCCGGAGCGCTCCACAAGCCAGGACCAGTCGGGGAAGACCAGGTCGACACCGAGCATCTCCTCCTCGGGGAACATCAGCCCGACATCGATGAGGGCGATTCTCCCTTCGATCTCCAGAGCGGCGCAGTTTCGCCCGATCTCTCCGAGACCGCCGAGAAAGGTGACCGAAACACTCACAGGCCGTTGACCGCCCCGAGCGCCTTTTCGAGCGCGGCCACGGTCTCCGGAGAGGCGTTGACCAGGGGAAGCCGGACATCTCCGACCCGGCCCCAGAAGGCGTTGATCCCGGCCTTGACCGGCATCGGGTTGGTCTCGAGAAAACAGGCCTCGAACAGCGGGAGCAGGAGATGGTGGAGTCTTCGGGCCTCGACCCAGTCACCCTCGTGCGCCGCCCGCACCATGTCCCTGATCGGGCGGCCGGCGAGATGAGTCACCACCGAGACCACCCCGATCGCCCCTACAGCCATCATCGGCAGGGTGAGACTGTCCTGGCCCGAGTAGACGGCGAGATTGGGAACTGCATTGATCGTCCTCGAGGTGAACTCCAGGCTCTCCACCGCGTCCTTGACCGCGACGATGTTGGGTGTGCCGGCCAGGACGGACAGGGTGTCGATCTCGATGAGCACCCCGGTGCGACTCGGAATGTTGTAGAGCATGACCGGCGGTCCCACGTCGGCAATGGCGTTGAAGTGAGCGATGAGACCGGCCTGTGATGGCCTGTTGTAATACGGGGTCACCGCGAGGACTCCGTCGACGCCTGCCTCGGCGGCACCCTCTGTCAGGTTCACCGAGTGCCTGGTGTCATAGGTCCCGGTTCCGGCGATCACCTTGGTGTCCTTCTCCCTCACTGCATCGGCCACGGTGTGGTAGAGGGCCAGCTTCTCCTCGTCGCTCAAAGTGGGAGACTCCCCGGTGGTCCCGGTCACCACCAGGGTGTCGGTGCCGGTGTCGGAGAGATGTCTGGCCAGCCGCCAAGCCGCCTCGTGGTCCACCCCCCGGTCTGGCGCGAAGGGGGTGATCATCGCGGTGGCGACATAACCAAACGGAGCGGTTGGGATGTCGGTCACGTCTACAGAGTACCCCGTAGTAGCAGACCCACATCGTGAGGAGGTGTTGGGCAGGTCTGGCGTGTCGGGTGGCCCTATTTCCGGCTCGGCTTACAATCGGGGCATGGCTGTCACTTCAACAATGCTCCAATTGGGCACCGAAGCGCCCGAGTTCAACCTGGTCGACACGGTCAGTGGGGACAAGTTCTCTCTTGGCGACTACGCCGAGAAGAGGGCGCTGTTGGTCATGTTCATCTCCAACCACTGTCCGTATGTCAAACATGTTCGTGGCGAGCTGGCTCGGCTCGGTGCTGACTACCACGACAGCGAGCTGGGGATCGTGGCCATCTGCTCCAACGATGTCGAGAACTATCCGGATGACTCCCCGGAAGCGATGAAGGCCGAGGCGGAGACCCACGGCTACCCGTTCCCTTATCTCTTCGATGAAGACCAGAGTGTCGCTGCCGCCTACCGGGCGATGTGCACGCCGGACTTCTTCCTCTTCGACGGCGACCGGAAGCTGGTCTACCGGGGCCGTCTCGACGAGTCAAGGCCCGACAGTGGCATCCCGGTCACCGGTCGCGAGCTCAGGGCAGCAGTCGAGGCCGTGCTCGCCGACGGCGAGGTTCCCGCCGATCAGCACCCGTCGATGGGATGTTCCATCAAGTGGAAGCCGGGCAATGCCCCGGCCCACGTCAACGCATCCTGACAGCCGGCATGACCAAACACTACGACTCCTCGCCGGACCTGATCATCGACTTGGGGAGGTCCTACTCGGCAACGCTCGACACCACCCACGGAGAGATCACCATCGAGTTCGACCCGGATCGCTCGCCCAACACGGTCAACAACTTCGTCTTCCTCGCCAGGGATGGCTACTACGACGGAGTCGTCTTCCACCGGGTCATCGAGAACTTCATGATCCAGGGCGGCGACCCTACCGGTACTGGCCGTGGGGGGCCCGGGTACACATTCCGCGACGAGCTGGAAGGAACCGGCTCCTATCGCCGCGGGACCATAGCCATGGCCAACGCCGGCCCCAACACCAACGGCAGCCAGTTCTTCATCTGTCACACCGATGTCGGCCTGCCCCATTCCTACACCATCTTCGGCCAGGTGGTCTCGGGCATGGAGGCCGTCGACTCGATCGCCACCACGGCCACCGACGCCGGCGACCGACCCCACGAAGAGGTGGTCATCCGCAAGGTGACTATCACCGAGTCTTAGCGCCGCCCCCACCACCAGTAGCTGGGTGGTTCGGGCACCCAGCTACGACGGAGAGCACTTGGTGGAGCACTACGCCAGCAGTCTCGGGTTCTGGGTGTAGGTCCCGCTGACACTGGCCTCGGCCAGGACATGGCCTTCCATGGCCTCGAGCACCTCGGCAGCCGTAAATGCCCCTTCTACAGGCAACCGCTCGACGTCGAGGGCGTAGAGGGTGAAGACGTAATGATGGATGAGGCTGTCGTTCCACGGTGGGGCCGGGCCGTCATAACCGTGGTACTGCCCTGACATTCCCTCGTCTCCGGCGAACCACCCGGTGAAGTCGTTCAGACCCTGACGACACCCATGGGGTCCGAGGCCCCCCGGCTTACCCCCGGCGGTCACCCCGGCACAGAACTCGCCTTCCTCGATGGAGCGGATGTGGGGTGGCAGGTCGACCACCACCCAGTGATAGAAGTCGACGCGGGGCAGGTCGGCGGGGACCTCCCGGTCCTCCTGGTTGACGTCCTCACCCGAGCTGGGCACGTCGTAGTCGTGACAGATCAGGGCCAACGACCTCGTCCCCTGAGGAGGGTCGGTCCAGGACAACTGAGGGTTGAGATTGTCGGAGAGAGCGACATGGCCCTCGTCGGCGGCGGT
>CAYZKF010000070.1:0-8205 GCA_964479135.1 uncultured Acidimicrobiaceae bacterium | reverse complement strand
GACGTCGACCGGGGACTCGATGTCCAAGGATCGCCGGCGGTCATCCTGGTCGTCGGGGTCAACGGGTCGGGCAAGACGACCACTATCGCCAAACTCGCCCACATGTTGGAGACAGACGGCCATACCGTGACCCTGGCCGCAGCTGACACGTTCCGGGCAGCGGCCGTCGAGCAGCTGACCGTCTGGGGCCGGCGTCTCGGTGTCCGGGTGGTCGCCGGGCAGGAGGGCGCCGACCCGGCCTCGGTGGCCCACGACGCCATTACCTCGGCACGGGCACGAGGCTCCGATGTGGTCATTGTCGACACAGCCGGGCGACTCCACTCGAAACGAAACTTGATGGAGGAGTTGTCCAAGTTGCACCGGGTCGCCAACGCCGCGAGTCGGGTCGGCGAGGTCCTCCTGGTATTGGACGCATCTGGTGGCCAGAACGGCCTCAACCAGGTCAGGGAGTTCGCCGGCGCGGTCCCGGTGACCGGGGTGGCTCTCACCAAGCTGGACGGGACGGCCCGCGGGGGCGTCCTGGTCGCCGTTGAGAGCGAGCTCGGGGTGCCGGTCAAAATCGTCGGCACCGGAGAGGGCCTCGACGACCTCGAGGTCTTCGATCCGGCGAGGTTCGTGGCAGACTTGACTGCAGAGAGATGAGTCCCGAGGAACTGGCCGAGATCGCCCGAGCCGCCGCCGAGACCGCCTACGCCCCCTACTCGGGGTTTCGGGTCGGAGCGGTGGTCGTCGGCGCCGACGGAGAGATGTTCACCGGTGCCAATGTCGAGAACGCCTCTTACCCGGTCTCGTCGTGCGCCGAGGCCACCGCGGTCAACACCGCCGTGGCACAGGGGGTCCGCCGCATCGACACCGTGGCCGTTGCCTGTATAGACGCCGCCGACATCGAAGGCGCCTACCCATGTGGGCGGTGTCGTCAGATCATGTCGGAATTTGGCGTCTCCACGGTGGTGGTCACGGCCGGTCCCGGCTCACCGGTGCGAAACCACACCCTGGACGAGCTCCTCCCACACCGCTTCGGTCCCTGAGGAGCACGACTTAACCTGGCCAAACCGGGTTTATGATGCCTGGCTCCCGAAGGTAGGCATATGGCCAACACTCCAATGGTGAGCGCAATGGAGCACGACGCCTGTGGCGTCGGGTTCATCGCGGCCCGCGACCGCCAGCCCTCCTACCGGATGACCCGACTCGCCGTCAGCTGTCTGAAACGTCTCGATCATCGCGGGGCCAGGGCCGCCGATGGCACCGGTGACGGGGCCGGTGTCCTCACCCAGATACCCGATCAACTGATCGCCCGCGAGCTCAGCGCCCACGGCATGACCACTGATCCCAGCCGGCTCGGGGTGGTTATGTGTTTCCTTCCTGTCGAAGATGCCGCCACCTGCAGATCACTGGTCAACGAGGCACTCGAAGCCGAGGGACTGAGCCTGGTGATGTGGCGATCGGTGCCAATAGATCCCCAGGTCCTAGGTGAACATGCCCGCGCCGTCCTGCCGTTGATCGAGCAGGCGATAGTCACCGGCGACGTCTCCGGGGACGATCTCGAGCGGGCCATCTACCTGGCTCGGAAGCGGGTGGAACGTCTCGCCCCTCCCGGTCTCTCCATTCCGTCGGCCTCGGGGCGCACGGTGGTCTACAAGGGCCTGTTCACTGCCAGCCGCATCTCCGACTTCTACTGGGATCTACGAGATCCCGATTTTGAAACGGCGTTCGCCATCTTCCATCAGCGGTACTCCACCAACACATTCTCCTCTTGGGACAACGCCCAGCCGTTCCGAGCCCTGGCCCACAACGGTGAGATCAACACCATCCAGTCGAATCGGTCGTGGATGAGGGCGAGACAGAACGCGGCCACCCCCGGTATCTGGGGAGACCGACTCGAAGATGTGTTCCCCTTCCTCCAACCAGGTCTCTCCGATTCGGCGAGCCTGGACAACGCCTATGAGCTATTGATGCGGAGTGGCCGATCCATCGCCCACGTCAAAGAGGTGCTCATCCCGTCGGCGTGGGAGAACGTCAACGATCTCTCACCCGAGCTTGCCTCGTTCTACGAGTACCACGCTTCGCTGACCGAACCTTGGGACGGCCCGGCGGCGATCGCGGTCACCGACGGTGTCTCCCTCCTCGCCGGAATGGACCGCAACGGGCTTCGACCTGCCCGCTGGACGGTGTCCCCCGACGTGGTCCTGGTGGCCTCCGAGGCCGGGGTGTGCCAGGAAGAAGAGTCGCGGGCGTTGGAGACCGGTCAGTTGGGCCCAGGGGAGCTCATCCTGTTCGACGGTGAGACCGGCGAGGTCAAGCATTCGGATGCCGTCAAGCAGTCACTGGCGACGTTGCATCCCTACGGGGACTGGGTCAGCACCGAGACCCTGAGGATCCAGGCGCCCTTCGACTCCGAGAACGACACCAGGTTCGATGCCGGGGCCCTCACTCGAGTGTTCGACTACACCGCCGAGGAGCGGCGGCTGATCCTGGCGGCGATGGCGGAGGGCGGTACCCCGACGGGATCTATGGGGGACGACACCGGCCTTGCGGTTCTCGCCGAAAGGCCGAGACGTCTCACCAGGTATTTCCACCAGATGTTCGCCCAGGTGACCAATCCACCGATGGACCCGATCAGGGAACGCCTGGTGATGTCGCTGAGGATCCAGTTGGGTCGTCGGGGGCCGTTGCTCGAGGACTCGCCCGAACAGGCGCATCTCATCGAGTTGGCCAGCCCAATCCTCTCCGACGCCGAGCTCGAGGCGATCGTCCGCTCGGGTGATCCCCAGTTCTTCTCACATTGGATAGCTGCCACCTGGGCGGTGACGACCGGTGCCGGGGGGATGGCGACCCGGCTCGACGAAATCTGCGCCGAGGCCGCCGAGGCGGTGACCCAGGGGGCGACGATCCTGGTTCTATCCGACCGGGAGACCAGCGAGTCGGAGGCACCGATCCCGATACTTCTCGTCACCGGGTCGGTACATCAGCATCTCATCGACCTGGGGATCCGGGGCCGAGTCTCATTGGTGTTGGTGTCGGGTGAGCCCCGTGACGAGCACGACGTGGCCTGTCTCATCGGGTTCGGCGCTTCGGCGGTGAACCCCTACCTGGCGATCGACCAGGTGGTCGACTTGGCCCGCGCCGGAATGGTGGAAGTCGACCCGGTCACCGCTCAGGAAAACTACCGGACCGCATTGGATGCCGGTCTGGCGAAGATCATGTCGAAGATGGGGATCTGCACCCTGTCCGCCTATCGCGGGTCGGAGCTGTTCGAGGTGATCGGTCTCTCCGAACAGGTGTGCCACAAGGCTTTCCGCAATGCGCCACGACGTCTCCGCGGAATCGGGATGACCGAGATCGCTGCCCAGGCTCTTGCCCGACACTCTGCTTTCGTCGGCGGCGAGTCCAGCTCCGGGGGCTTCTACAAACATCGGCGGGGAGAGGATCCCCATGTCACCGGGCCGATGGTGGTACTCGACCTCCAGAAGTCGGTCCGTTCCGGCGACCCCGCGGTGTGGGGCCGCTATCTGGAGACGATCAATGACCGGGCGCCTGCCCTGGTTCGCGACCTGCTCACTTTTGTCGCCACCGACCCGGTGCCGGTGGAGGAGGTGGAGAGCGCCGAGCACATCATGCGCCGGTTCACCACCGCAGCGATGTCGTTGGGTGCCCTGTCCCGGGAGGCTCATGAGGCTCTAGCCGAGGCGATGAACATGCTGGGGGCCAAGTCGAACTCGGGGGAGGGTGGCGAAGACCCTGAGAGGTACGGGACCAGCCGCAACTCGGCGATCAAACAGGTGGCGTCGGGACGGTTTGGGGTGACTCCCTCGTACCTGGCATCGGCCGATGAGCTCCAGATAAAGATGGCCCAGGGCTCGAAGCCCGGCGAAGGAGGCCAGCTTCCCGGCCACAAGGTGACCGAGGAGATCGCGGCACTCCGACACACCGAACCCGGGGTGACCCTGATCTCGCCTCCGCCGCATCACGACATCTACTCGATCGAGGACCTCGCCCAGCTCATCTTCGACCTCAAGGCGTTCAAACCGACGGTCCGGGTATCGGTCAAGCTGGTCAGCGAGCCCGGTGTCGGGACCATCGCCGTTGGCGTGGCCAAGGCCGATGCCGACGTGATCACCATCTCCGGCTCGGAGGGAGGCACCGGGGCATCTCCGCTTGTCTCCATCAAACATGCCGGCTCCCCATGGGAGTTGGGAGTGGCCGAGACCCACCAGACCCTGGTCGCCAAGGGGATGCGAACCCGGGTTCTCTTGGAGACCGACGGTGGGATCCGCACCGGTAGGGATGTGATCGTGGCAGCGATGCTCGGCGCCGAGCGGTTCGGATTCGGGACTCTTCCCCTCCTCGCCATGGGGTGCAAGATGGTCCGTCAATGCCATCTCAACACCTGCCCGGTGGGGATTGCCACCCAGGACCTGGAGCTCAGGGCGAAATTCACCGGTGCCGCCGACCACGTGGTGATCATGTTCCGCCATCTTGCCGAGGAGGTGCGTCACCATCTCGCCTCGTTGGGGGCACGCTCGATCGAGGAGATCGTGGGCCGGGCGGACCTGCTCCGGCCGGCCAACCCCCGCCACCCGTTGTCCCCTGATCTTTCGGCGATGTTGGTACCGGCCCATCAGCGAAAGATCCACAAGGGCTACCGAACCATCCCGCCATCCGACTTGTCACGGCGAATAGAGGCCGACACCGCTGCGACGTTGGCCGCTGGAGACCATGTCGACCTCCAGTATCCGATCCGCAACGTCGACCGGGCGGTCGGAGCACGACTCTCCGGGAGCATCACTTCGATGACCGGGGGAGTCGGTCTCCCCGAGGGAACCATCAGGCTCCGCCTGACCGGAACGGCCGGTCAGAGTCTTGGCGCCTGGCTGGCACCGGGGGTGAGCATCCACCTCCATGGTGTCGCCAATGACTACGTGGGCAAGGGGATGGGTGGCGGTCTCATCTCGATCTCCCCGCGAGTAGGACCGGGAATCCCCCACGCCGCCGGGAACGCGGTGCTCTACGGGGCCACCGGTGGCAAGGTCTTCATCGCCGGGACGGTCGGCCAGCGTTTCGCAGTGCGCAACTCGGGAGCGGTGGCGGTGGTCGAGGGCTGTTCAGATCACGGGTGTGAGTACATGACCGGGGGACTGGTGGTGGTGATCGGGCCGGTGGGCCGCAACTTCGCCGCCGGGATGACCGGGGGAAAGGCCTATGTCTGGGACCCGGATGTCTCTCTGAAAGGCCGTCTCGCTGAGATGGCCCCGGACGCGCGACGGCTCAACGATGCCGAAGCCGCCGAGGTCCGCTCTCTGCTCGAGGAGCATCACGCCAACACGGGGAGCGTCACCGCCCAAGGCGTACTCGCAGGTGGGCTCGGGGACTTCTGGGCGATCTCGGTAGGGGTTCAACAACCCCTACCCGTCGCGGTCAGCGACTCTCTAGAGCGTCGATGAGCTTGGGAAGCACCTGGTGGACGTCACCGACCACGCCCAGGTCGGCGATGGTGAAGATCGGCGCGTCAGGATCCTTGTTGATGGCGATGATGGTCCCGGCGTCTTTCATTCCGACCAGGTGTTGCATTGCCCCGGAGATGCCACAGGCGATGTAGACGTCGGGCTTTACCGTCTTCCCGGTCTGGCCCACCTGTTTTGCGTAGGGGACCCACCCGGAGTCGACGATGGCGCGGGTGGCTCCGGTGGCCGCTTTCAGAGGTTTGGCGAGACGCTCGACCAGTTCGAAGGCCTCGGCGTTGCCCAGACCCCGGCCTCCAGAGATCACCACCTTGGCCTCACTCAGTTGGGGCCCCTCCCGCTCCTCGACATGGGTCTCGACCACTTTGGCCTCAGACCTGCCGGTGTCGGGGAGGTCGAGGTCCTCGGTGCTGGCCGGTCCGCCCCCGGCTGCCTCGACCGGGAAAGCCTTGGGTCGGACGATCACGATCGAGGGACGATCAGCCAGCAATGCGGTGGCGATCCTGGTCCCCCCGAAGATCTCGTGATCGGTCTCCACCCCACCGTCGGTGATGCGCAGGTCGTTGACGTTGGAAAGTGCCCCCACCCCGAGACGGGCGGCGAGACGCCCGGCGACATCGCGGCTGGTGTAGCTCTGCCCGAAGAGGATCACATCGGGGGTCTCGGCCCGGGCTCGATCTGCCAGGGCCGCGGCAACCGGGGCTGAAGGGAGACGGCCACCGGATTCGGCGACCAATACCCGGCTCGCCCCGTGATCACCGAGTGTCGCGGTGATCTCATCGGAGACGCTACCCAGATAGACAACCGTGACCTCGCCCAGTTGACGGGCCTTGCTCAGCATCTCCAGCCCGAGGGTGGCCGGTGCCCCATCGCTGTCTTCGATGAACACCCAGTTCGCAGCCATCTCAGATCACCTTTTTCTGCTCGAGGAGTTCGACGATTGCAAGATAGGCCTCCCCGTCGTCTTCGATCTTGCGGCCGGCGGCCCGCTCCGGAGCTGGTGTGATCTGTGTGATCTCCTGGGAGACGGTTGCCTCGACTCCCAGGTCGCCAAGAGTGTGGGTCTCCACCGGCTTCTTCTTGGCCTCCATGATGCCTTTGAAAGTCGGGTAGCGGGGCTCGACCACCCCGGCCGTGACCGACACGACCGCGGGGAGCGAAGAGGTCACCACGTCGTAACCGACCGCAGTCTGACGGTTGATGGTGACCGAGTCGGAGGTGACCTCCACGCTGGTGGCATAGGTGAGAGCAGGGACGTCGAGCAACTCGGCCAGCATTTGGGGGAGCACCCCGGTGTACCCGTCGGTGGACTCGGTCCCGGCGACGACCAGGTCGAAGCCCTCCTTGTCGATGGCTGCGGCGAGCACTCTGGCGGTGGTCAGGGCGTCTGAGCCCTTGAGCTCGGTGTCGTCGACGATGACCGCCTTGTCGGCCCCCATGGCCAGGGCCTGGCGGATCCCCTGGGCACTCCCGGTGGGGCCCATGCTGACCAGGGTCAGGGTCCCCCCATTGGCTTGCGCCAACTGCAGGCCCATCTCCACTCCGTAGCGGTCGGTGTCGTCGAGCACCTGGTCGGCGGGTCGGACCAACCATCCGGTCCCTTCCTCGAGCTGATATGGGGTGGCAGGATCGGGGATCTGTTTGACACAGGCGACGACCTTCATTCCGTGAGTCTCCTTGTCCGGGGGTCGGATCGGCGATGGTAACGGGAACCGCGGCCTTGTTTCGCCTGAGTCCCTGGGGCGATGACCGTGTCTCGGTCGCTTCGCTCCCTCGTTGTACTTCGTACCGCGACAGGGTCCTGCTGGAGCTTTCGGCGGCGATGACCTGATCCCGGGGTACGGGGTACGGGGTACGGGGTACGGGTTGGTTCAGGAAATCCGCTCGATGACCAGTGGCGGGGGCTCGACCGGATCGGCCCCGATCACCCAGGCGGTCTCCAGATGATCCCGATGGGTCTCCCAGAGTCGATCATCGGCGTATCGGATCGTGGCGAGGACATCGCCCGGCTCGACCTGGTCGCCAATCTTGGCCTCGACCGTGATCCCGACTCCCGGGTCGACGGTGTCTTCGGTGCGCTCCCGACCGGCTCCGAGACGGGTCGCCACCACCCCGATGACCAGGGCGTCACACCTGGAGACGAACCCGCTCTCCCCGGAGGTGATCAACCCCTGGTAGGGGGCCGTTGCGAGTCTTTCGGTGTCGTGGAGGACGGCCGGATCACCCCCGTGGGCTTTGGTGACGTCGACCAGTCTGTGGAATGCCGAGCCGTCATCGATGGCGCTGTGAAGACGGTCACGACCTCCGCCGATCCCGGCCAGCTCGAGCATCACCTCGCCGAGTGCCAGGGTGAGCTCGACTACGTCCGCGGGGCCACCACCTTTGAGCACCTCGACCGACTCGCCGATCTCGTTGGCGTTCCCCACCTCCCGACCCAGGGGCTGTTCCATCGAGGTGATCAGGGCTGTGGTCTCCACCCCGTACCCGGTCCCGATGCCCACCATGGTCCTGGCCAGCCCTCGAGAGTTCTCCAGATCTTTCATGAAGGCCCCGGAACCGGTCTTGACGTCGAGCACCAGACCGTCGAGTCCCTCGGCCAGCTTCTTCGACATGATCGAGCTGGCGATGAGAGGAATCGACGGGACCGTTCCGGTGGCATCCCGGAGCGCGTAGAGCATTCGGTCGGCGGGAACCATGGTCTCCGACTGGCCGGCGAGGACCAGTCCGTGCTCGGTGAGGATCCCTG